>JBJHBN010000010.1:0-14172 GCA_050485505.1 Opitutales bacterium
GGCATAATGCGTCAGCTGCGGCCAGTCCAAAAATCTTTCAGATTCTGACCGAGAAAGGTTGCATATCTTCAAATTCGGTTCTATCTTCAGAAGCAATTCAATGAATGATTTCCCAATGCCTGAAGAGCCCCCAGTAATGATCACTCGATCTATGGTTCTCAGAAATTTCCGCACCTGTTCCATAGGTGTATTTCACGGCAATTGCGCCATAGCGCAACACCGATTTAGAGGGAAACAGCAATGGCTGGGAACCGGCTTCCGATGGCGAATTTAACGACCATCCGCCTCGAACAAACTCCCCTCGTTAAGCCAGCGCCCCCGAACCTTTCAATTGTCCGGCTTGTACCGGACGCAACGTGAACAAACCAAAAATAGAAGGAAATACAATGAACGATCGTACGAATGATATCATCATCTCTGGTCATAACATGGAACTGACTGCAGCGCTCAAATCCACTGTGCGCGAGAAGGTTTCCCGACTATTTGACCATGAGCAGCATATCATCCGCATGCGTATTGAGCTGGACGCCGTCCAGAAAACCCACAACGAACACGAATTTGCAGCAAAAGGCCACATTGAGATTAGAGGCAAACCCCTCGTGGCCACCGATTCTTCTGAAGATCTCTACAAATCCATCGATGGCATGGTTCAGAAACTGGACCGCATGCTGCGGCGCCGCTCCCGGCTCCGCGTCCTCAAGCGCAAACAGACTCACGAAGTCGACATTCCAGCCGATATCCCGAAAGTTGTGAACGCGCGTTGAGGTCACTCATCCTCATCGATCAACACTCTAAAAAGCCGGGGCCTTGGCCCCGGCTTTTGTTTTCCGCCCATTAGCTGAGCAATTTTCGCCGAATTACAATTCCATGCACAATCCGGTATAAAGCCTGCTTACCGGAACACTGAGCGACTTCGCTTGCTCAAGGGTATAGAATAATCTTGGTTTGATTGACCCTATCGGCCCTCCTTCCTTGGTGGGCCGATTTTTTTTGAACAGATTCCAATAAAAGAGCGGCACTCCGTTAGAAGCGCCGCTCTTGTTTCAACCTGATTATCTTGCCTTCATTCAAGGCGTAAAAGGTGCCGGCCTACGCTGGAACGCGTGTATTTCCCACCCGTATGCAAGTCTGATGAGCGTTCCCTCATCAAATGGTCGACCCAATAGGTCGACTCCAATCGGAATGCCTACCGGAGCCTCACTTGTGGATTCCGAATAACCGATCGGAATAGTAAGTCCAGGCATCATGCCGACCGAGGCAAGAAATCCATTGCGCTCAATATTCGGATAACCGTGCTTGGTTACCAAACGCTGCTGCAGCGGATAAGCCATCGCATCCAGATTGTATTTATCCATAATACCGACCAGTAACTCACGGAACTCAGCCATCGTATTCAAACGCTCTTTATATTGAGCGTGATACTCTGGTTTGCTGTGCTCTCGCTGAATATTGATCCGCGGGATGATTCGGTTATCATAAGTCGCGTTCGCGAGGAAATCCTCAAGATCACTGTAAGGTGCATCAGGCCCCAGATCCCGGAACCATTGATCAAGCAGATCATAAGCTTCAAAGATATCCGTGCCCTGACCCCTGTAATCAAACAGATTTGGGATAACAATCGGGAACACGGTGGCTCCCAACTCTTCCATTTTGGTCATCGCGGCGTGGAAGACGCGATTGACCTCCTTGTGATCTTCGTCCTTACCCAGAAGTTGGGTAACAATCCCAATCCGGGCACCCTTCAATCCATCAGCATCCAGATACTTCTCGTAATCTGTTTCAAAATGGCCAATGCCAAAACGGGTAATGTAATCCTTTGGATCAAATCCAGCCATTACATTCAGCAGATATGCAAGGTCAGCAACCGAACGGGTCATCGGACCCGATGCGTTGTGGGACAAAGAACTCGGGAGAACACCCGCGTTACTGACGAGACCAATAGTTGGCTTGAGGCCAAATGTCGCCGTTGCAGAAGCCGGCGAACGCACGGATTGACCATTGTCTGTGCCCAGCGCCAGGAGCGTGAAGTTTGCCGCAAGCGCAGCACCTGAACCCGCACTGGACTGCCCTGGATTCCGGGTCAGATCATAAGGGTTCTTGGCCATGCCGCCAATTGATGGCGTCAAACTAGCCCGCACCAATTCGGTCAAGGTAGATTTCCCTAGAATAATCGCACCTGCTTCACGCAAACGCTCAATAACAAAGGCCTCGTGCTCAGGATACAGATCCTTCAATGCGATTGAAGCTCCGGTAGTCGGCATATCGACATTCGTATTGAAATTATCCTTAGCCACCACCGGGATACCATGCAGTGGGCTGCGTGGTCCACGTGTTCGCCGTTCGACATCCAACTCCCTGGCTCTCTCCAACGCATTCGGATTCACATTGATGAAGGCATTGATCTCAGGACCCTGCTGATCGTATTTCTCAATACGTTCCAGATACATGCGGATCAATTGTTCAGAAGTCAACGTTCCGGCATCGAACGCGTGGTTGATACTACGGACCGTCGCATTCTCAAGATCGAATGCTTTGACCGCAGTGCTGGAGAACAGGACAGCGGTAAACAGGATTATAAGTTTATAATATTTCATGTAATGCTCCTAATTATCGCAGAGTTATAATTTCACCCTCGAGCGCAGGTGTGGACTCAGGTGACTTGCGGTGCTTGGTGGCTTGTTCATAACCATAGGCAATACGAATCAATTCGGGCTCTGAAAACATGCGTCCCAGAAACTCTACCGCTACCGGAAGGTTATTCGAATCGTAACCAGCAGGCACTACAATCGAAGGCAGTCCGGTGATCGAACTGAAGGGATTGTCCGCATCCCGAGGACGCAATTCGCCTCGAGAACCATCAGTTGGCAATTTCGCAGCTGGAAAGGCCTTCATCGGATAGACAAGGGCATCCAGGTCGTATTTGTCCATCAATGCCTCTGTAAGCTCACGAAGATTCATACGATTCTTCATGCGAGCGATAAAGCCCTCGTGGGTGTCCAGCGATTCAACGGCAAGAGACTCCTCGAGAGAAGCACGGGCGTGCGGGTAATAAAAGCCAGCCTCAATGTAATCTTCCAAGGTGCTGACCGGAGAATCCGGACCGCGGCCGCGAAAATAGGTATCCAAGGCAAACTTGTTCTCGATCCTACTACTGCGGGACCAACGCAAAACACTGCGGAGATCGATTCCAAGAGACACCGGACGGATTAGGAAGGCTCCGTTTTCCGTAAGGTCTTCCAAGGCCGTTTCAATGATGTCCAAACTTTCCTTGAAATCATCTGTTGGCTCGTTGAAAAGGTCGATAAAGACACCAATTCGCTTACCTTTAAGACCATCTGGGTCGAGGTATTTCGTATAGCCTTCTTTTGGAATTTTCCCAGCGCTTGTCAGGGTATACATATCTGCTGGATCTATTCCGGCAATAACCGAAAGAACCGCCGCGGCATCCGTTACAGAACGTGCCATTGGTCCAGCCCTATCGTGCACGAATGAAATCGGCAACACACCTGTACGGCTCACAAGACCTTCAGTGGGAGCAATGCCAACTATCGCATTGTTGGCAGATGGGTCGCGGATTGAAACACCCGTTTCCGTGCCAAGTCCAGCCGTCGCAAACCAGGCGGCCAATGAAACGGCTGTACCTCCACTCGAACCACCAGGGTGGTGAGCAAGGTTATATGGGTTTAGAGTCTGACCTCCGGCAGCACTGTCGCCAGTGCTGACACGAGTTCCCATGAAACCACTCATATTCACTTTCGCAAATATGATAGCTCCAGCCTCACGCAACTTTTTAACCGTAAAAGCATCATGTGCTGGTGGAGCACCTTCAAACAGCCGGGATCCACCGGTCGTTTGCATATCGTAGGTATCAAAATTGTCTTTCAGGACAATCGGAATACCGTGAAGGATGCTCCTTGGACCTGATTCAGCGCGCTCAGCATCAAGCTCCTTCGCGATATCGATCACGTCGGGGTGAATCACTATCACAGAATTGAGCGAAGGACCCTGTTGGTCATAGGCATCAATACGTTTAAGGTAGAGCTCAACCAACTTTTCCGAAGTCAGTGTTCCATTCTCAAACGCCTTATTCAAGTCTAGAATGGTTGCCGACTCCAACTTGACGTATTCGTCTGCGGAAGCAGTTACTGCTCCCGCCAAGCCGCCAAGCAGCATGAGTTTAATACATAATAACTTTAGTCTTTTCATACAACTGATACAATAAGGGTGAATTAGAAACGGTGACGGACGGAAGCCTGCCAGCGCATGCCCGGGAGTGCTTGCATGTAGAAGTCCCCAGTGTTGTTGCCTGTGCGTGCCTTGTATTGCCGCTCGTCAGTTAGATTAAAGAAATCCAGCTTGAAATCCCATGACTTCACAGTATAGGCGAATCCGAGATTGTAGATCATATAGGACGGAAGCCTGATTGTACCGAGACGACCTGTATCCACACTTGAGAGGTAATTTGCACTCAAGGTTACACTGAGATCGAAAGGAAACTTATAGCTTGTTGTAATCGCAGCCTGAGTTTCAGGATTCCCTGTCACATACTTGTGAGCTTCCATCCCATCGGGCATCAATACGCGGGCGTGACCGCCATATAGGAATGCCTCGGCTGGGAAAATAACCTCACCCGTGTTTGGGTCTGTAATGTCCTCAAATCCCATCAGGCGGCCATCGATTCGCTGGTTGCCCCCCCGATTTGGCGTAAACAAAGTCTTCTGCTTAAGAAAATACGCAGTCATATAGAAGGACGGAGTCGGGACCCATTTTACTTCGACCTCAAAACCGTCGGTTTCGGTTGAAGAAGCGAAAGCACCCAGAAGAGCCGGATCGTCATCGTCCGATTGAACATCCGTCCGTTTCTGTTCATACACAGCCACTGAGAAGAACAGCTTGTCGTCGAGCAAACTGCCCTTAATCCCAGCCTCCAGCAGTCCACCCTCACCAATATGACCTTCATTAATGATATTATTCGAGATCGAATTATTGGATCCATCAAGAGCCACACTTGAGCGGGCTGCGGTAATGTATGGATGCAGATTGTAAGGCAGGCGCTGAGAGAGACTCGCACTCCAGGAAGTACCTGAATCACGCCCTCTGGCTCTGACATCCTCTTGAAGAGGACGCATTGGATCGCCGTGAGAAGTCCCAGCGCCACCAAAAGCATAAACCGGACCTTGGCCGGTCTCTGCAAGGTTCGTGTTAGTGGCTGTTGATGTATCAATCCGCCCTCCGATCAAAAGATTGGTATTTTCATGGATATCCATATCAAAGAGGACTCCGAGACCAACTTCATAAAAGCGCGTAATGCTTGCATTCGAGAAGGGCGTCCCATCCTCTTCATAGCGATTATCCTGAATAGGAGTCATGAATGTGGTGTTGGGATCTCTTCCACCTGGGCGCAGATTCCAGTTCTCGTCAAGGGTGTCCACGCGGCTTGCTCCATAGTCTCCGCCAAACCCACGAATCCTTGATTCAGTGTAGCGGATATTTCCAGACACAAGACTGTTAAGCTCCAACCATTCCGGAAGATTGTAAAACCTGCGTGTTACGGTCAGCTTATCCTCGAACACTTGGATATAGTTTCGACGAGAAACAGGTTGGTAGGAATACTTGAATTGATCCAAGCGATCCATGAACATTTGATTCTTAATGGTCAAATCCGGATTACGGTCGTTGATAAAATCCACATAGCCTGTAATAAGCTCCGCCTGAACGTACTCTTCAAATGAACCCGAACGGCTGTGGATATTTTCCTGAAAACCAACTGTCATTGGATCCAGAACGAACCCGATTGGAAGGTGTCCGGACTGAGGAATCGGACCGCCAACGCCGCGGGCACGAATGATTCCGTCTGGGTCGTGCTCAGGATTGGCCTCAAGGTAGTCAAACATGGCTTGAGGAATACCCGGAACAACCGGGAACTCACCAACTGGGTACGGATCTCCATTCGCATCCGTCGGCCAATCAAAACGCTGCAGCAACGGCAGGTTATTGCCTCCAATGTTACCCTGAATTGGCGACGCCTGAAATAACTCCCTGATTCCGATGTGGCCATTGCCGTTAAGATCGAGGTTCTTAAGAGGACGTCCACGAATATAAATATTGTTATCTACCAGATTCTGCGAAATCCGTGTCATCAGTGCACCAGCTGTCCGTGACAGCTGGTAACTAAAGCCCGCCTCCAGGCGGAAATCGCCAATTACATCGTCAAGACTCACTGCCATCTGGACAATCTCCTGCTTTACGGGAACATATTCGGTAAAAGTGTCGGAATCCTCCAGCAATCCGTAGACGAAATAGCCTCCTTCTCGGTCACCAACATTTAGGGGACCACCGACTCCAAAAGACACTTCTCTCCGGTTGAAGCTTCCGGCAATTGCCTGAAGGAATCCTTCAGGCTCTTGGAGATACTGGCCTGTGCGTGCACGTCCGGACTTGGGCACAACATTGGTGTATCCACCGATTTTACCCATTCCATAAATTGGCGATGGTGGACCCTTGACAACTTCAATGGTGTCCATAGCCGCCAAAACGCTCCGTGCATTCCCTTGCAGGGAGAGTCTGCGCATCCCGCGGAAATAGGTGTCAGCCGTGACATTCCGGACGTCAATGCCGCCCTGGATACCGAAACGGGTCGTTGTAAACACGCCGGGAACAACTCGGGCTAAGTCCTCCACGGCAGAAAGAGACATGCTTTCAATGGTTTCAGCACTGATCAAGGAGACTGACCGAGGTGTCTCTAACGCAGTTTTGCTGAAGCCAAAAGCGCCTTCAAAGGGAATCGTCGGAAGCACCACATTGGGGTCTGCTCCCGCAAAACCGACGAGATCCTCGACCTCGCCTGCTGAATCGCCCGATTGGGCGGTCAAAACGGCCCCTCCATAGAGCCAGATAGTACTTGCTAATAAAAGCAACTTGGTTTTGTTCATAATTTGGACTTGTTCTGTTTGTTATTAGGTTCGCTTGCAGTAAGCGGTGTTTGGTGTGACAACTGACCCTCAGCAGTAAGCGTGCCCCAAACGGGACAAGTCCTTTTTTTTTTGATATTCGGCGTTTTTAGCAGCTTAGGGGGCTATTAAATGCCTAAATGTCGAACCCTGTGTTCATCTGTTAGCTTGCTGTTAAAAGTTAGACAGAATTCAAAATTCAGCCGATATGGCATCCTGGATGCTAAATAGGAAAGTGCAGTAAGTGGTCCTGGAAACCGATTCGAAGGTGTGTGTCGAATTTAATTCCAAATACAAACATCAAGGACCTATGAAGTCAAAATTGCTCAATTTCCGAAAGCTGATGCCACTGCTGGCGCTGTCATGCGCTCTGGCACCAGGAATCGAAACCAACCTGGCCGCAGATTATACGGCCAAACTGAACGAAACGCGCGGATCCTTTCAGGAATGGGTCCGCATCCAAGTACTCATTTCTGAGGAATCCGAAAAATGGAAGCAGGAGAAGTCAGCGCTCGAAGATATGATCGTCGTCGCAGAAGCGGAAAAAGAATCTCTCGATGAGCGAATCGAAGACCTGCGCGACACCATTGCCAGTGGCGACCAACGTCGAAACGAACTGAATGATCAAATAGATGAGGCGCGTGAACGCGCAGCCCTTTTCCGGGGTAAATTGGTCGAGCAGGAAAAAGCTTTGGCCCGGACGGTACAATTCCTGCCGCCTCCCCTCAAACGGGATCTGCGTCAATTGACGCGGCGCTTGCCCGAGGATCCGGAGAACACACAGATGGCCCTGTCACAGAGGATGCAAACGGTCGTCGGTATCATCACCCAGATGGAACGCTTCCAGGACACACTGAATCTGGAAAGCGAAATCCGTGAAATTGACTCCGGCGAAACGGTCGAAGTCAAAACACTGTATCTCGGGCTCGCCCAGGCGATCTTTGCGGATGCAAGTGGACGACACGCTGGGATCGGTGTAGCCGCCGAAGGCGAATGGCAATGGCAAGTCATTACAGATAGCGCCGCTGTGACCAATATACGCAATGCCATCGCAATGCATGAAAACGAAATGGAACCTGCCTTTGTTTCGCTGCCCTTCGAATTGAAGAGCCTGTTTTAAAACCTGATTCTAAAGCTAAAATGATTTCCCAACAAAACACTTATATTGATCGTTCCATGTCGCTTCACAGCAGCCTCTGGAGAAATTTGCGCACACTATTTGCGGCCGGAACTCTCGGGCTCGCCTCGGTCAGTGCAATCGCTGACGAAAGCCGTCTGGATGCCCTCAAAGCCGATGCCGAAACGCGAACCGAACAGGCGCTGGAGAAACTTCAGACCGTTCGCGAAACGGTCACTCGTGAGCGCGTACCGCTTGGCGAAGAGCTGCGAAAGCTCGAACGGGTCAACCGCGAAAAGCGCTCAGAGGCGCAACGCCTGCAACGGCGTCTCGACGGCGCATCGGGAGACTTTGCCCGCATGGAGGAGGAACTCGGGCTGCGCGAGGACGAGCTCAATTTCATTTCCGGTATGCTGGTCGATTACCTGAACCGGCTCAACGGCTCCATTCATTCTTCGGAAAACGATCTCTATTCGGACGAATTGCTTCGACTCCTCAACCTATCCGAAGATGAAACCGCCGACCCGGACTATGTTATGTCGGAGCACCAGAAGGCGCTCGATATCGGCATGGAGCGATTGTCTAACCTGATCGGAGGCCACGTGTTCAGCGGCAGTGCCGTTGGTCCGGATGGCAGCTACCTGAGCGGTAAATTCGGGATCATTGGGCCCTCCGTCTACTTCGCGTCCGACAACGGCCGTGTGGGTGGACTCGCCGAACGCGGTGCCTCACTCGCAGCCAATGTCGTTGTCTTCGACAGCTCCGCAACACCATCGATCAAACGCCTTCTGGACGAGGGTTCGGGCAGCATCCCCTACGACACCACGATGGGTCGGGCAACCGCGCTGGCAACCACCCAGGAAACACTCTTCGAGCACATCCAAAAAGGCGGCATCTGGATGATACCGATTCTCTCCTTCGCGGGCGTGGCCTGGCTGATTGGCATGTTCAAGGCATTTGAGATATTCAGCGTTAAACGCCTCAAGCCTGGGATCCTGTTGGAAACCATTAATCTGGTTCGAAGCGGCAAAAAGGAAGAGGCCGATGCACTGCTGGAAACCCAGGGAGGACCTACCGCAACGATGCTGAAAAAGGGCGTGAAATACCACAAGCTGCCCAAGGAATCACTTGAGGAACTGATGGCAGAGAACATCCTCGAAACCCAACCCAAACTGGAGCGTGGCCTTGCAGTCATCACAGTGACCGCGGCCGTAGCACCGCTACTGGGTCTCCTCGGAACGGTCACAGGCATGATCAATACCTTCAAACTGATCACTCTGTTTGGAACCGGCGACGCCCGCTCCCTTTCATCTGGAATTTCAGAGGCCCTGCTAACAACCGAATTCGGTCTGATCGTGGCTATTCCCTCTCTCCTGCTCTCCGCATTCCTGTCCCGCAAGGTCCAGGGAATCGCTGGAGAAATGGAAAATGCGGCCATCACTTTCGCCAATGGAGCCGGTCTTCCTGAAGAAGAATCCGTCGCCAAAGCAAGCTGATGACCAAATTTAAGGAACACCCATGTTCAACTTACTCATAGAGGAAACGGTCCGCATCTGGATTGCCGGAGGATGGCTGATGATACCACTGACAATTCTGAGTGGAATTATCTACAAGAGTGTATTCAGCCTGTTCTTCGAACTCAGACGCCAGCGTTTCCTGTCCGCGGATCAAAACCGCTGGGCTCACTGGATTGATGTACCCGAAGAAGCCGAGGGTGAACTCGGCGCCATCATTCGGCACACTTCAGAGGACATACAAAGCGAAGCCGACCTGCGCAGGCGTTTTGCAGAAGTGCGGACAACATTGATTCCGGACTACACGACACGTATCCGCACTGCTACCGTGCTCGAGAGCGCCGCACCGCTCACGGGTCTGCTGGGAACAGTAACCGGCATGCTGTCTACCTTTGCAGGTCTTTCCATCAGCACCGCAGGCAATTCCATTGATCTTGTAGCCGGTGGTATCTCAGAAGCATTGATCACAACCCAGACCGGACTGGTAATGGCGATTCCCGCCTATGTCCTCCTATCGAGGATTACTCGTTACCGGGACGATCTGGAATTATTCCTTGTGAAAGCGGAGAACCTGGCTATCCAGGCCTACTCCAGGCGCAAGGCTGCATAAAACAACGAGCCTATACAAACATGCCTAGAAAACGACTTATCAACAACGCCCGTGCAGGGAGTGATGAAATCAACATTTCACCACTCATCGACATGGTCTTCATTCTACTGATTTTCTTCATTGTAACGACTGTTTTCGTGGAGGAAACAGGCGTCGAGGTGAACAAGCCACAGGCTGCCTCCTCCATCGATTTGGAAAAGAATAGTATTCTAATCGCCATTACAGACTCCGGACAGGTTGTCTACGGTGGCCGCGACATCGGCACCGGCGGCGTCCGGTCCATTGTTCGGCGCCTGACTCAAACTGAGTCCATGCCGGTCATTATACAGGCTGACCGCTCTGTATCGACCGAGCTTTTGGTCCGCGTTATCGACGAAGCCAAACTTGGAGGTGCGGTGGCAGTTAGCATTTCAACCGACCATTCGTCCTAGTTCTCAATGGATACCAAAAAACGTACCGAGAGACCAATCTACCGGGGCACATCCAAGCGCCCTGTAATCGGGCCTTGGTCGGCGATGGGTATCTGTGTTGCAGCGGTCATGCTGCTGCTGCCATTTACCCAATGGATCACTGACCGAGGCCCCGGCAACGTGGAACTGCGCACGGTGGACATTACCTTGCCACCGCCACCGCCACCTCCTCCGGAGCCGCCACCGCCCGAAGACACCCAGGACGAGCCTCCCGCTCCGGATATGCAGACGCCTCCACCCAATTTGTCTCTCAGTCAAATGGATATGGCACTGAATCCGGGAATTGGCGACGCAGCTGCAGGCGCCTTCTCATTCGAGGGTTTCGGCGTCACGGACGCCGCATCCGACCTCGATATCTTCGAAGTCAGCGACCTCGACCGTCCACCGCGCCGCACAAGAACAGTTGCGCCGACCTACCCGCAGCACCTTCGGGCGGCACGTGTTCAGGGCTATGTCACACTGCAGGTGCTGATCGACCAGAATGGCCGGGTCACCGTCCAGGAAGTTGTCGAAGCCAGCCACAGGGACTTCGTTGCTGCAGCCATCGATGCGGCGGAACGCTGCCAATTTGAGCCACCTCAAAGGGGAGGAGAAACAGTGCGTGCCATCTACAACTTCACGATTCGATTCAATCTTTAAGCCAAATCAAACATGTACAGAAAAATTCTAAAATTGATACTCAGCGGAATTGCATCCAGCTTCCTGCTGCCTAGCGCCTCAGTCGGCCAGATCTATCCACTCAGCGAAAACACCTGGAGCAATCCCGAGTTCGTTAAACGATTCATGGGAAGCTATGGCGTCGACACCGAACGAAGCCCCGGCATCTCCAGTCAGGAACGGGACATCTTTAACGAAGTTTCGGAGGTGATCGGTGAAAACCCTGAAAGGGCCGCTGAACTGCTGGCTCCACAGATCACGAGTGAATCCAGCGCAGCATTGGACTACACTCTTGCCAATATCTATTTCCAGATTGGCAACACGGAGAGAGCCGCCGAGAACTACAAAAAAGCGATTGCAAAGTTTCCGAACTTCCGTCGTGCCTACATGAATCTGGGCATCCTATACATCCAAGAGGGTGAATTCGAAGAAGCCCTCCCCCATTTACTCAAAACTATTGAGCTGGGTGGAGGCGACGGCAATCTCTTCGGTCTGGTTGCATTTGCCCACCTCAATCTTGGACGCTCCGCTCAAGCCCTTCCGGCGTACCGCATGGCACGAATGTTCGCTCCCTATAATAAGGACTGGGCTATGGGTGAAATTCAATGCCTGATGAACATGAGCATCTTCGATGAGGCAATTGGCTTACTCGATGAACTGATCACACGCCACCCGGACGATTCCAGCCTGCTGCTCCTGCAAGCCAACGCATTTGTCGGCAAGCAGGATTTGGATAGAGCGGTGGCCAATTTGGAAATGGTGCGCAGCATGGGGGCCGAAACGCTCTCCAGTCTGGGTCTGCTGGCGGACATCTATATGAACATGAATCAGCATGAGTTGGCGTTGACCATATACCTCGATACGCTTGAGTATCAGGAATTGGACCGCAACCGCGCCTTCCGAATCGCCGAAGTGCTCGCCAGAGTTGGAGCCTGGAATGAAGTGACGACTTACATTGCTTCCTTCGAAGAACGCTTCAGTGACTCACTGACCGACACTGAAGAATTGAAACTGCTAAACCTGAAAGCCGAAGTTGCATTGGCTGAGGATCGCGAAGCCGAAGCCATCGAAATGCTGCAGCAAGTGGTGCGCAGAGATCCGCTGAATGGCAGCGCCCTGCTGCTCATAGCCAGCTACCACTGGCGACAAGACGACCACGAAGAGGCGATTATCTACTTTGAACGCGCCGAACGCGTGGACGACACCGAAGTAGAAGCTCTGATTCAACACGCCCGCATGCGGGTCTCGCTGCGCGAGTTTGGCCGCGCGGTGGAGCTGCTGCAACGTGCGCAGATGCTGGAACCACGGGGCTACGTAGCCGACTATCTGGAGATGGTTCAACAGGCAGCCCGATCAGCGCGCAATTAGAAATTGCAGACAAACAATGATGATTAATATTAGCTCATAGCGTCCCTGTCGCTGGGCAAAAAAGAGGCCGTTCCGGATAATCCGGAACGGCCTTTTCCTTTTTAATTGTCTTTTCGCTACACGCTAAGGCCCCGCGTTCGGCCTGAAGGCCGGGCTCCAACGCTCTTCAGATCAAACCCAGCTCCATTTTTCCGATCTCGGTGATCATGTCCTGATGCCAAGGCGGATCCCAGACAATGCTGACTTCAGCCTCGCGGACACCGGGAACCTGCTCGACCTTGTATTTAGCGTCCTGAGCAATGGCGGGTCCCATGCCGCAACCGGGTGCGGTCAGGGTCATGTCGACGTTGACCTTGTAGTGCCCTTCCTCCTCAACTACTTCCATGCTGTAGACAAGGCCGAGGTCGACAATGTTGACCGGAATTTCCGGATCGTAGACCTTCTTTAATGCGTCCCAGACCTTTTCCTCGTCGGGCGGACCCTCGTGGTCATCGTCCTCAGCGGAGACTGCAGAATCTTCAGGAACTTCTTCGCCAATGGCATCAGCATGGCGACCGTTGATCTGCGCCATACCACCGTGCCAGGTAACGGTGAAATTACCCCCCAAGAGGTGGGTAATCGTCACCTCGGTACCTTCCGGGATCGTTACCTGATCGCCATAGGGCACAATTGTTGCCGGGATGTCCCGGCTGACCGTGCGTTCGGAATCCATAGTTTGCTCCGTTTATCAGTGGGTAAATTTTGCTTGAACGAGGGTGCGCACACAGTCGACCACTTCCTCGTCCTCAAGCTTCTGAATAATCTCTTCAAAATAGCCAAAAACCATCAGCTCCTGAGCCTTTTCGCGCGGGATACCGCGGGCCTGAAAGTAAAACAGCTCACTCTCGTCAATGCGGCCGGTCGTCGCACCGTGTGAACATTTCACGTCGTTGGCTCCAATCTCCAGACCCGGCAGGGAATTGCTCTCCGCTTCCTCACTCAGCATGAGGTTGTTGTTGGTCTGGTAGGCGTCGGTTTGCTGAGCACCTTCTTCGACGATGATCAGTCCGCTGAAAATCGTGCGGCTCTTGTCCATCAAGGCATTTTTGAACAACAAATCGCTGCGGCTGTTCGGGCCAATGTGCGTCTGCAAGGTGCGCTGGTCGACTTCCTGCTCGCCCCGGGGCACGTTGAGTGAATACAGCTCGACGTTGGACTCGCTGCCGAAAATACGTCCATGAATCTCCTGACGCGCCAAGGAGGAGCCCAAATTAATGGTCACACTCTTTGCATTGGTGCGGCTCTGAGCGTTGCTCGTGTTGAGCTGAAAACTCAAGGCCCGCGGACTCCAATTCTGTATGATCGAGTGTGATGGCTGGGCATCGTCCGCCGCATAGAGGTGGGCATTGGCAACAACCAGGTGTTCGCTGTCCGGATTTACCGACTGCTGAAACTCGACCAGGGATGCCTTGGAACCCTTACCCGCCACAAACAGAGTGTGCGGGAA
>JBJHBN010000011.1:0-14133 GCA_050485505.1 Opitutales bacterium
CCTTAAAGCCCTTCCTCAATCAGAGCGACAGCGAAGTATTAGATACTTGCCGCTATGCACTTCGCCAGTGGGACGCACTGCTCCGCAATGCGAATGAACTGTGCCTGACAATGTGGTCAGCTGATGGGTCGGAAATCCTCGATTATGATGGAAATCTGGACTCCGAAATGGAATGGGCCCGCTACTACGGCAATGCCAATCCACATATGCCAGTCCCCAACGACCGAGAAGGCAAGAGCCTGCACGCCCGCAACTATCTGTTTCACACCGATGCAAAGCCAATCAGCTACCGACGCTTTGCCGCAATTATCGCTGCCTGGCGCGAAGCAGCCAGCGAATACGGCATTCAATTGCAGGTTGGTGCCACCTTTGATCCGGGAGGCGAATTTGCCCCTTCGACCTTCAAATACCGGCGACACCGGGAAATCTGTCTCTCCAACACGATGGGAAATGCCAGTTTCGTCTGCTGCTATACTCAGCTCCACCAGGACCACCGGCAGTATGCGGGTTTTCCCGACGGCATTCCTGAAGGGCTCAGCCTCGGAACCTTTCTCGGCCGTCAATTCGAATGTTTTGCAAATGATCTTGGATTTGACTACATTTGGTTTTCCAACGGCTTTGGCTTTGGCCAAGAAACCTGGAAGACAATCGGGCCACTTTTTGACGGTGAACAGTTTCATTCAGAACAGGCCGCAATCATTCAATCGAAAATCCTGGGGTTCTGGAGGGATTTTCGAAAAGAATGTAAGAGTCGGCTGATACGTACCCGAGGCACTAATCTCGGCACAGGTACCGACCTTGCGAGCGATGCAACCCCCCTGCGCGAAATCTACGAAGGCAATTTCAATCTGACACCTCCACCGAACTCACCCTGGGCGGCCATTAACGGTGATTTTGGCATTGAGCTGGCCGGATATATGAGTCGCATCGTCGAAACTCCAAAAGGCACAGGCATCCCCTTTCGTTACTACATACACGATCCTTGGTGGCTCAACAGTCCATGGATCGACCGTTATGAAGGCCAACCCCACGACATCTACCTACCCCTGTCATTGAGCCGCATTGATTCTACCGGAAAGGTAGAAACCGCATCCACGTTGGACCTATTCACTATCGACGATTCGCACGGTCACATGCCGGACAGAGTTCCCAACGAATGCATCCCGCACCTTCACCGAGCTTGGTCCGAAATGGCAGACCAAGCAGCACCTCTCGTCTGGTTATACCCATTTGACGAAATGCACGATTCGCTTCGAAAAGCCGACTGTCAACTGGAACGCTGCTTCCATACCGACTGGTTCATGCGCGAAGCGATCAACGCAACCGTTCCGGTGACCAGCGTCATCAGCACACGCAATTTCGATGCCTTGGGTGGACAATCGGCGTCTCTGTTTGCCGCCAGCACATTGATCACTCCCAGCCCATTGTGCAAGGCCGGTGAAAAAAGACTTATAGCTGCCCTCGAAGCAGGACATTCCCTCATCGTCTATGGACCATTGGACCAGGCACCTGAACTCCGCAAGCGCCTGAAGCTCGATCTGGTCGAACCAGTTTCCGGATACTTTGAGGTCGAAAACCAATGGGCATCCCTGGATCAATACGATGACCAAATACCCGCCGGATTTGAACACCGCGAAGTAATCTCCGGGGGCGGTTTGTCCGAAGCTCCTTCCGGCACGGAAGATCCGCCGATTCTCGCTAAGAGCAAACACGGAGCCCGAGCCTTGGCAGCCCAAGCCTATACTGAATCAGGTGGCCGACTTATCTGGCTGCGTGGCCCACTCCCGCTGAAGATTTCAAAAGACGAACACCTGCCCATTCCGGACAACCGAACAACCACCTATCCACTTGCGGAGTGTCTACGCCAAGCAATTGAAACATTGGGCTGGAAGTTAGCCCTCACCGCCCGGTCACGCTCCCAGCGATCTCCGGTGATCTGCCTGCACCGTAAAGACAATGCACTCATCCTGTCCGGCTATGCACCTGACACCACCGTTCAGGTAGGCATCTCAACGCCCTACGGCGCACCCGCACCAGTGGGCAGAGAAACTGAACTCGACTCGCACACATCACGTTTCACATTTCCTCGCGCCTGGCGCCATGAGTGCAGAGTATATGTTGAGCAGGCATCCGGAATAATTTCCGTCGTGGAAGACTGCCCCGCCCAAATGTATGTCCAGCGCAGACTGCTGGTGCGTGGGCTCCAGAGTGGCATTCTTCGCTTTGCAGCTCCAGCCGAAGCAAAAAACCTCACTTTTTGGAATGATCCACAATGGCCTTTTGTGGAAGGTGAATGCGTCGAAATGCGCACCGTCCGACTCAGAGGAATCGATCTATATGAAAGCGTTCAGCCCGTGAGTGGGACCGTATTAATTTCCTGGTAAACTTAATGATCTATATTTATGAACAGTAATTCTTCTCTTGCATCCGAAACAGAAACCTTTGAGCCCTCCAGAGTGAGTCGCGTTCAACCCTTAACCGCAAAGGTTGGTTTAATCGGAATCGGACATCACATCTACTGGCCTCAATTTGAAGGATTATTCCAGGAAATGCTGCGAAAGCTAGGCTTCGTCCAGCAATTGATCGAACAACAGGGTGTTGAAGTATGCAATTTCGGAATGATCGACAATGCTCGCTCGGCCTACCGTGCTGTTCCCCAGATAAAGGCGGCAGACGTAGATGTCCTTTTTGTGGATATGGCAACCTACGGCACTTCGGCAACCTTTGGAACCATATGCCGTGAAATCCAGGCCCCCATTGTGCTGGTTGCCATTCAACCGCTCGAAGCAATGGACTACCCGAACGGAACAACATACATGCAATTGTGTAACGACGATTTCTGTTCGGTTCCGGAATTCACCGGCGTCGCGGTTCGCTTTGGCCGTCGCCCACCCCCAGTCATTCTCGGACACGAAAAGAACGATCCGGTCGTCATCCAGGAACTGAAAAGCTGGTGCGGTATCGCAAAAGTTCTGCGTTCATTGCGGAAATCTCGCATTGGCCTGATGGGCCATGTGCTTGAGTCCATGTTGGACATGCACGCGGATCCAACAGCGATCACCTCAACGTTTGGTTTGCATGTTCCACTGATCGAACCCACTGATCTACTCGCCCATTACCGCGACCCTGACCCAGGCGCTATTGAACGCTGGAAGCGCCAGATTGTTGATTTCTTCGACGCACCGGACCCTGTCTCAGATCCTCTGACAGAGAAGCTGACTGCATCGGATCTCGAAACTGCGGCACGCTCGGCTGTGGCTCTGGAAAAGCTAATTGAAGAAAAGGAGCTGAATGGCCTCGCCTACTATTACGAAGGCGAAGAAGGCTCCGATCTGCGCACCGTCATGACTAACCTCATCGTTGGGAATTCAATCCTTACCGGTGCTGGATTTCCCATGTGCGGGGAATTCGACATAAAAACCTGTATCGCGATGATGATCATGGACCGTCTTGATATCGGTGGAAGTTTTGCAGAATTCCATCCAGTTGACTTCGAACGTGATAGCGTCCTTGTGGGTCATGATGGTCCGCACCACATCAACATTGCGGCTGCCAAACCTGTTATTCGCAGCCTCAAAAAATACCACGGAAAACCAGGTTTTGGCGCGGGCGTTGAATTCCAGATTAAGGAAGGACCCATAACTATGCTAAGCATCGGACAAAAGGCAGACGGAAGCTTCAAGTTCGTCATCGCTGAAGGCGAATCCGCACGTCGTCCGATCCCACCCACCGGTAATACCAATACACATGGTATCTTCGCACCAAACGTGCGAACCTTCCTCAAGCGCTGGGTTGCGGAAGGACCAACCCACCATTTTGCCCTCGGTATTGGTCATCACGCGCGGGAGTTGGTGGAAATAGCCAATATTTTAAAGGTGGATTACAAAGTAGTTACCCCATTCGAAAGCGAATAGTTTTTTATCAGCAGTCCATTATTCACACTTTTTGATATCCCAGTATGAAATTCGAATCTGACTCGAGCGCAGAGGTTCAACCGATCGAAGCCACCGCCCATATTTCCGATTCTGACCGTATTCCGACACGACAGAAATTCGCGTTTTCTCTCGGCATGAACACAGAATATGTGGCCACGGGCCTCATGACCAGCGTGCTGTGGATGCCATTCTTCAATATTGGAATGGGAATCAGTCCCGCTTTACTGGGCCTAGTCCTTATGATTCTGCGGGCTTGGGACTCGATTTCAGATCCACTTGTAGGCAATATTTCTGACAACACACGTACCCGCTGGGGACGACGAAGACCTTACATGGTGGTTGGAGCCATTCTCACAGGACTCCTCTATCCGGTGATCTGGCACATGCCAGAACAAATCAGCGAAACCGCAAAAGTCATTTATCTTGTAGGAGTTGGCATACTGTTTTTCACTTCGTTCACAATCTGGTCCATGCCCTACTATGGATTGCAATTGGAACTGACACCCAATTACGATGAGCGCACACGGCTTGCCAGCTGGATGGCTCTGTTCAGTAAAATCTCCTCGCTGGCCGGAGGTTGGGTACTGGCCTTGGCAACGAGTTCCCTATTCGCAAATGCCGAAACAGGCAAAGGTGACATTGTCGTTGGCATGCAGACACTGTCGTGGGGTATCGCCGCTTGCATCATGGTTTTTGGCTTACTGCCGGCCCTCTTCGTCAAGGAACGTTATTACAACAAAGAGGCCAGCAAACAGGAGCGTCAGCCATTTTTCAAAAGCATTAAGGCATCCGGAACCTGCAAACCGCTCTGGAGCCTGATTGGCATTTCCTTCTTCCTGGTTCTTGGGACGATGTCTATCGCCACACTGGGCCAATACCTCAACATTTACTACGTATTCGATGGAGACCTTTCATCAGCCTCAATCATCGCGGGATGGCGGATGACAGCAATCGTTATAACCGGTATCGTTTCAATACCTATAGCTGCTTGGTTATCAGAGCGGTTCGATAAAAAGATCATGGTTATTTGCATGTTGATCGTTGGGATTCTCGGGGTGCAGTCGAACTACATATTCATGCGTCCGGATATGCCCTATCTACAGCTAATCCCGGGCATTCTTGAGGCCGGCGCTTATTCGTCCATGTGGCTGTTCCTGCCATCCATGAAAGCGGATATCGCCGACTACGATGAATTGCATTCCCACAAGCGTCGTGAGGGTTCGATCAACGCATTCTATTCGTGGTTCATCAAACTTTCGCTCACCTGCGCAATGGGAGTCGGCGGTCTGGTCCTACAGTTTTCCGGCTTCGATGCGAAGATCGGTTCACAACCCCCCGAAGTCATCAGCCGCATGTTCGCACTCTACCTTTCTTTACCGATAGCCATTTGGGGAATCGCCATCCTAATCGCCTGCAAATATCCGCTGAACCGACTGCGCATGGCCGAGATTCGGACAACCCTGGAAGCCCGACGCGGCAAACTCTAGGTCCATAGGACGGTCATTCGTCGGTACAGGGTGCATGCAACCCATCGATCCAGAACTCAGGTCCCCTTCTTCGAAGTTCCGCGGAGCCCCATTCTGGGCTTGGAACAGCGAACTTAACCCCCGTCGACTGCGAAGGCAAATCGACCAGTTCAGAATCATGGGATTTGGTGGGTTTCATATCCACTCCCGGACAGGTTTGCAAACCCCATACATGGGGAGTGCATTCATGTCCGCAGTCCGCGACTGCGTCGAAACCGCCCGCGACAAAGGCATGCTGACCTGGCTCTACGATGAGGATCGTTGGCCATCCGGTTACGGCAGCGGCCGGGTTACCAGAAACCCACAGCATCGCCTGAAATACCTGCTCGTTACTCCTCGCCCGTACTGTGGCCAGATCACATCCACCCCCAACTGGAGTGCCGCGTTGGGAGGTCGCCTTGAGAACGGAAGGCTAATTGCACGCTATGCAGTGCACATCGACACTTCGTCCTACATCCGCTACCGACGTCTCCGGGGAGGAGAAATGGCCTCGGGTTCTGAAGTGGAATGGTTGGCTTATATGGAAACGGTCGAGGGCGTCCCTTGGTTTAATAATCAAGGATATGTCGATACCCTCAGTGCCTCTGCCATCAGGGCCTTCATTGAGTCAACCCACGAGAACTACCGCTCGCTGGTCGGAAAAGAATTCGGCAAAACCATTCCGGCGATTTTTACCGACGAACCTCAACACCAGCACAAACAATCTTTGCGCTCAGCAAGAGATCTCCGCGATATCCACCTCCCCATAACAGAGGATTTTTTCGACAGCTACCGGGCTGAATACGACGAATCCCTGGAAGATCATTTGCCCGAGCTGCTGTGGGATCTCCCTCCGGACCAATCCAGTCCTACGCGCTACCGCTATCACAACCATGTCGCCGATAGATTCGCTGGAGCTTACGCCAAGCAATTGGCCTTATGGTGTGGCGAAAATGGCCTTATGCTGACCGGACACATGATGGAGGAAGCAAGCCTTGAGTCCCAAAGCCGTGCGGTCGGTGAAGTCATGCGTTCACTTGCCCATTTCCAGTTACCTGGAATCGATATGCTCTGTGATGACTTCGAGTTTACAACCGCGAAGCAGGCCCAAAGCATTGCCCACCAGTATAACCGCCCTGGGGTTCTCAGTGAACTCTACGGCGTCACAGGTTGGGAATTCGATTTTATAGGGCACAAGGCACAGGGAGATTGGCAAGCCGCGATGGGAGTGACTGTCCGGGTACCCCATTTGTCCTGGATGACTATGAAGGGTGAAGCCAAGCGGGACTTTCCCGCCTCGATCCATTATCAATCTCCCTGGTGGCGGGAATACCATTGCATCGAAGACCATTTTTCCCGAGTCAATGTGATCCTAAGCAAGGGCAAGCCGGACGTAAGAATCGCCGTACTGCACCCAATTGAATCCTACTGGCTCTGCATGGGACCCCTGAAGGAAACAGCACCCATGCGCGAGTATCTGGAATCGAGCTTCCAGCAGCTGTCTCTCTATCTTCTGCAGAATCAGCTGGATTTCAATTATCTCAGCGAGTGTCTTCTTCCCGAACAGAATTGTACCACTGACTCGGCCCTGCTCAAAGTCGGTGCAATGGCCTACTCCGCTATTATCATTCCCCCTTGCCTAACCCTACGATCGACAACCCTGCGAATCCTCGAGTCCTTTAAGGCTGGCGGTGGTATGGTTGTTTTTTATGGTGAGCCAGCTGAGCGCCTTGATGCAATGCCTTCGGATGAGATTCGTCAATTCTCGTCCCGATGCAATACTGTCGCTTGTCTGGAAGAATCTTTGGTTTCTATATTGGAAGGTCACCGCACGCTGCGGATTCGCGATGGACAGGGCCAGACGGTCCCCGAGCTGCTCTATCAACTCCGTAGTGACTCAGAACAGAAACACCTCTTCATTTGCAATCGCAACCGCATCAAAGGGCATCCGAAGGTCATCGTCTCGATTCCGGGAAAATGGAAGGCGATCAGGCACGACACTCGAACAGGAAACAGTGAGGCCATTGCAAGCATACAATCAGAGTTCGACTGTAAATTGCATCTGGACCTACCGGCCCATGGACATCAATTGCTCAGCTTAATACCAGGTCACTGCTCCGCCAAGTATGATCCTGTCAAAGGTTTCGATACCATCGGGCAGCTTAAGGGCCCCGTGCCCATTTCCCTTTCCGAACCCAATGCGCTGTTGTTGAATCAACCGGAATGGCGCCTCAACGAAGGTTCATGGCAGACTGCGGAGGAGACCTTGCGGATAGCCAACCGGATTCGCAAGCACTTCGACCTCCTTCCACGGGAAGGTCACATAATCCAACCTTGGGCGGATAACAGCCCGTCACGTCCACTTGGGAGACTGGAACTTCGCTTTAGCATAGACTCCCTCCAATGCCTTTGCTGCCCACAACTTGCGCTCGAAGAAGCAGAACAGTGGCAAATTCGAGTCAACGGCAAACCGGTCTGCTCAAAGCCAACAGCCTGGTGGGTCGACGAATGCATCGAAGTCCTCGACCTTCCCGACCTTCACCCAGGCAAGAACCGGATTACCCTGAAACGTGAAATCGATGACAAGACCGACCTTGAATGGATGTATCTCCTCGGTAACTTCAGTGTTTTCCTGCAAGGGCGTCACGCTCAGCTTGGTCCGCCGGTCAAGGAGCTCAAAATGGGCGACTGGACCCAACAGGGGCTGCCTTTCTACACGGGCAATGTCGATTATCAATTCAGGCTGAATTCCAACCAAATCGCATCCGCGCAGGCCATTGACTTTTCGAACTTCAGAGGTTCCCTGCTAAAGCTGACAGCTGCCGACATTGAGCGAAGCCTGGCTTACGCGCCCTTCTGCTTTGAGCCGGACGCCCAACCCCTCCCCAACGAATTCAAGCTGACCGTTTTCGGTCATCGACACAACGCATTTGGTCCGCTGCACAACACCTGCGAAAACCTGCGCTGGAAAGGGCCTGACACCTGGAGAACAACAGGCGATGAATGGAGCTACAATTACCATCTGCACCCCATGGGATTGATCCAAGGCCCAAGATTACTGCACGCCAAGAGATAGAGCTCTCAAAACAGTCGCTGAACTACAAAAAAAACCCGGTTCCCACACTATGGGAACCGGGTTCTGTTCTCATCCTATTTAGGGAGATTCAACCCCAAACACCCTAATATGAAAGGTCTCAGAAAGAAAATACAGCCGTTATGGTAATCTTCCGAGGTGGCAGGTAGCGGTAAAGGTGCGGAACACGTACCGCCTCAGTGGCGCCAGGTGGTGTGTAATCGCTGTAAGTCATGAAAATGTATTTATCGTTGTCGAAGATGTTGTAGACATTGACCTGGAATCGGGTGTCGAACATTCCGATCTTTCTCCGGTAGGAAACATGCCCGCTGAAGATGCTGTAATCCTGACTGTAGAAGTAATCATAGGGATTATCCATCGCGCTGGCAATTTTCGCCCGTCCACGGAAATTGGCCCCAAAACCCACTTCGACACCATCCAGAAATGAATCAGTAAAGCGATAAGTGCCATAGAAGTTTGCAGTGTAATCAGGCGTGTGGTTTGTCGGAACGCCAGGTGCCAAGGCATCAATGGCGCTCTCGACTGAGTTCATGTCCTGTATCATCTGCTGTGCTCGCACCGAATTCAAACCGCCCGGATTTGCCTGGTATTCGGCCAGCGCCGCCTGCCAGATTGGAAGGTTCTCTTCATAATAAGCCCGCAGCCCGGGCTGAAGATTGATTGCCGATGTTTCCGGAAAAGCCATATTGAAAGTCAGGCGAATATTCCGGGTTGGATTGCCGGTGATTTCAACTTCCCAGCCTTTGGCATCCAGATCGTAAGTATCACGGTATTGCAATTGGTTTAGGTCCGGGCGGCCGCTGTTCATCCAAAGACGGCGCAACTGAGTCACTTGATTATTATTGCCTCCGATTCGATCGTTCTCCGTCGAACTGTAGTAATTGACTACGGCACTCAATTTACCATCGGCAAGATCAACCTTCAGACCAAAGTCCTGACCCTCACTACGGGAGAATCCTGGAGCCTGACCGTTCAACAAGTTGGGTCCTGAAGTCGGAGGCGCAAAAGTCTCTGAGTAATTGGCGTATGCTCCCAACCAAGGCAGAAAAAAGTAGACCGCACCAGCATTCACGCTGGTCACCCACACATCCGTTTCACCCCAAGCTTCAGGAGTATTGACCACTGTAGTTCCATCTTCTGTTAGAACGGCGGCACCCCAAATAGGAAACCCAGTTGGATCGGTGCCGATCACAGACATATTCTGCCGATCCAGATGGTCCCGGCGCGCACCAGCATGGACTGTCAAACGATCATTCAGCAATCGGCTAGTCGAAGCCAACTGAAAGTACTCAAGCTTCTTTTGTTCCCGATAGCCACCCGTAGGAACATACCCGAGCTCCCAACCCGGAATGTCAGGGATCTCCGTGATGTTGTATTGACCCGGCTCATCAGCATAGAGCCGAACGCGATACATATTGGAAGCATGCCGCACGTTCGGATTTTCTCCATTCATGCGAACCAACTCTTGGTTCACCGAGCTATAGCTGTCATCCCGAACCCCGATGATTGTGCTAAAACGCTGACTGATCCAATTACGCTCAAAGCGATAGGTAGCCATCAAACGAAGGTCATCCACCACATTACCCTGGTTGTTGGTAATCAGCCGAACTTCGCTGAAAGGAACCATGAATTTCGGGTTAGGCTCGCCGTTTGGCAACACTGTGTTCAGATCCAAAAACAATTGATAAAAGTTCTCACGACTGCCAAAATCGGACGATTTGTTGCGCAGACGGTTGTATGCGAGTTGAATATAAAAATCGTTCGTCACACGGTGTTCAACAGAAGCCGTGTAGGTCCAGTAATCGTAGCGATTTTTCTGATCCGGAGCATTCATATTGAACTTGCGGCTTGGAATCGTGGGCGCATTTGGAATGTCTTCGCGGGGGGCGTCCGGCAGAATTGCCATACCCGTCCCCAATGAACGGGAAAACATGCTCCAGTCCGCCAAGCCAAGCTGCGGCAATGCGGGAGAATAGATATTGCTGCTCATCCGGCCCACACCTGTCTGTTCACCGGTGGCTGGCTGATCGGTGCCCGGCCCTTCGTATATGTTGGACGGATCCGTCCAATACGAAGAATAATCCCAGTAGTTCATAGGCGCGGCGGTTCGACTGTATGAGCCCCATTCACCCTCCAGACGGATTGTCGTACGGTCTCCAAGCCTGTACAAACTGCTCGCCTGAACACCTTGCCTTGGATAATAAATGCGATCTCTGAAATCACGCCCTTCTTCTACAAGTAGATTCACGCGAATTGCGGCGTTTTCACTCAATGGTTTGTTGTAATCAAGTGTCGTCCGGTATGCGTTCTGCGTGTCAATTCGAGCAGCAGCAGAGAACCGTTCTTGCGAAGTGTATGCATTCTTCGAATAGGTCGTCACCAGACCACCAATACCTCCATCACCAAAAAGCACCCCGTTGGGTCCACGAGCAAACTCCAGACGCTCAGTTGCGTATGCGTCGCTGTTCACATACCAGACGAAATAATTCCGACTCGGGAAGCTCGCCCCCAGACCACGAATATTCAATTCATAACTTTGGTTGGTAACCGTGTTACTGGTATTGTAATTCGGCGTCGTGTTGACCGTCCATTCAGACATTTCCCGCATTCCTGTAGCCCCTAAGTCATCCAAAAACTGACGCGTCAGGACAGAAATCGCCGAAGGCGTTTCACGCAGATCCGTCTCTGTTCGCCCACCCGCAAGGGAACTGGCAGCAACATAGCCCACATCTCGGGAACCTACGACTTCAAATGGAGAGAGTTCAAAAAAATCAGTGGGCTCTTCTTGCTGCGCAAGCACAGAGCTGGAAAGCCCTGCACAAAGCCCTATCACTACGGAGGAAAGCCCCGCCAATCGATAAGAACGAATTTTTGGAATAGTTTTCATCTAGTTGTTAATTTGGGATAATATTTTATTAAAACTACTATGTTTGTTTTTAACAAACACTAAAATAAAGTAGCAATCACCTTTAAACAGCTCTGATAATATATTAGTCAAGCGTTTACAGTCGAAAAATCAAACAATAAGGCAAGTTAATACATTTTTGTTCTTTTTTAATAAACATATATTTCTGCGTAATGAATCGAATTAAAGACCCTCAGAACGTAAATCTTCCTGCAATCTCTGAAGAAAAATGATCAATGCCGCAGCATCGAACTCCGTGTTCTCGCGAAATGTTTCTCTCAACCCAGCCAACTCCTCTTCCAACAAAGCAAGGGGATACCGGACAACAAGAGCTCGCGCGGTGTAGCGACGGAACATTCCGTCGCGACGCTTAAAGTTGTGATCAGTTTCCAGAAACCAATGTGGCGCCTCCATATCCACCCTGGTTTCGATGCTCTTGACCTCCTCCAAAGCATGATTGCGTAGTACAACCGGATTTCCGTAGCCACGGTCCCAGTAGAAAGTCCCGTCGGAACCAGTCAGCGTAAGGTCATCAACGGCAGCAGCGGTTGTCGGCGTTGTCTGCTGCACAGGTCCCAGTAATACCGGCGACAATCCCCTGCGCGTCCAGGTCCGATCCACTTCCAATCGACGGCCGCCCTCAAAATACCCTGGCGCGCTAGCGGCATGCTGAGCCAGACGCAGCATCGCGCGCACCTCCATCTGGCGGTCCCCTGCCGCACGTGCACCCTGAACCAAACCAACGAGAGCCTCTCCAATCATCGTGCCGCCGTCATCACGGTATTGGGTAAAGCCCCCATGCCAGATAATTTCAACCAGTTCTTTGATACGGTCCCAATGATTCAGCATGATGCTGTAATCATCCAGAGCCTGGCAGATATAATTCATCTTTGAAAGCATTTCAACCACACCGTAGTAGGGCTCGGCTACGCCATAAGGAAAAGTAAGATTTCCGTAGCGAAAATTACTACCCAAGTAGGGAGACACCTCAGGCCACAAACGATCCCTCCAGTCCTCACTGAAAATAACATCCCTGTACCCCTCAATCATCCTTTCCAAGACAGACCCCAAACTCTCCTCGTCCAACAAGGTCAATGCGGAGAAAATATCCGGCTTATCGATCACCGGCCAAATATGAGGCATGAAGTGTGGCCGCGCATACACACGGTCCATATTCCGATGGAACATATCGGCAATTCCCAAATCCTCCAGCTCCTTCAGGTATTTCCGTCCCAGTTCTGACTGCTCAAGGACTCCCCGATCCAAAGCGGGAGGCAGCTCTGAGAGATCAGGCACGGGTAAACGAACCTTAACCGTTGTGCTGCCCCTAACTCCAAAAAGCCCTCCTTGAAACAGGCGGTAATCCAAGTATTCGAGATTTGCTTCGGGGAAACGATCAACAGCAGCTGCGCTCGAAAGCAGCTGCGGAAGAGGCGCTATCAACTCCTCCTTGAGCCCCCATTCAGAGAGGTTCTCGGTATAGCTGAACTGATGGGTCAACTCAAAGGCATGTGAATCGGGTAGATACTGCCAAAACTCACGCACGCCAACAGGCAAACGCATACTCCGCGCCTGCCATCGGCGGATACGCGCAGTAACCGATTCCGGCAAAGCCTCATCGGGCACCCATTGAGCCGTAATGCCCTTTTCCACCGCGGCAATCCCCTTCAGCGGCAATAAAGTCAAGGCATTGCGAGCCGCCCCCGAAAAAGCCCAATGCAGACCGCCCTCCCCATTGACTTCGATCCGTTGCGGATTCCGATTAGGGTAAATTACTATAGGAAAATCCGTGGCGCGACCGTCCTGATCCCTGCCAAACCAAACCAGCACCCAACCCTCAGCCAATGGACCGTCGCGGGAGGGATCATACACACTGGGCACCGCCGAAAGCTCACGAATAACCATCCCTCCTTCCAGAGGCAAAGCGATATAGGCGGGCCCACTGGGCTGCCCCAAAGCCTCCATGCCATTAAACAGACTCATGCCTACAGATGACGTCCGGTAACTAATCGCCGGATGAAAAGGCGTCGTGACAACTGTCAGTTCCTCTTGCCTCCCCTCTCTAACCCCCGCCATAGAAAGCTCAACCACACGCGGACGCACCTCAAGAGCTTCACCATGCGCGTGAGGACCGACGCTGCGGTTTACCGTGGATGTATCACGCGGATCACGGTCATCGAGCAATGGATGCCCAATTCGCCCCAGACGCCAGGGTTCATAGCGCTCCCAAGACCAGGACTGGTGCAAAACCTCAAGATTGAACAGGCCTTCCAGTAAGCCAATTCGGGGCCACAAAGACATTGCTTCATCCACGGGTGTTTCACCGATGTCATTCATTTCCGGACGGACCGCCGCAAGCCTTTCGTGACTCACTTTACCAAATGCCAGAAGTCCATTTTCAGAAGCATACTGCCAGTTAGTCCCATCCCCCGACCAACCAGTGATCTTCGGAGATTGCCATTCCGCTCCGGTTGGATAATCCGCGTCATGTATCGAGATATCAAATCCGATCAGATCACCACCCTGGATGTCTACCTGAGCCACCTCCATAAAATGGCTCAAAGGAATTCGCATTTCCGTACGGTAGCCCTCATCCGTCAACTGACTGGCAACCTCCCAACGGCCCCAGGTCGGATCCTGAGAGACCTCAGCACCCTGTCCGCCCTTGCCAAATGGCCACACACGGTACTGAAG
>JBJHBN010000012.1:0-13986 GCA_050485505.1 Opitutales bacterium
CTTCATAACCCTTCGAGGCTAATCGGGAACGCATATGAACGAAGACTTCAAAAAGCATTTGTCACAGGAGCTGGATTCGATCCGCGAAGCTGGGCTCTATAAAACTGAGCAGTCAATCGCGACGGCACAGAAGCCACGCATGGCCTTGGCCAATGGCAAGCGGGTATTGAATCTCTGTGCCAATAATTACCTCGGGCTTGCGGATCATGCGCGTGTTCGGGCAGCAGCACAGAAGGCGCTGGACCAATACGGTTTTGGCATGGCCAGCGTACGTTTTATCTGCGGCACTCAGGATCAGCACAAAGAACTGGAGGCGGTGATCAGTGACTTTTTTGAGACCGAGGACACTATTCTCTATCCTTCTTGTTTCGATGCCAATGGCGGTCTGTTTGAGGTTCTGTTAAGCGAACAGGATGCCGTAATCAGCGACTCCCTTAACCATGCCAGCATCATCGATGGCATTCGCCTATGCAAGGCCCGCCGCTACCGCTATCGCAACAACGACCTGGCGGACCTCGAAAGCCAGCTGCAGGAAGCCGATGCGGCAGGGGCTCGGTTCAAGCTCATCGCAACCGATGCGGTATTTTCGATGGACGGAACCATCGCCGACTTAAAGGGCATCTGCGACCTCGCGGATCGCTACGCTGCCCTCGTCATGATCGACGACTGCCACGGCGCTGGCTTCCTCGGCGAGCGCGGCCGCGGCACGCATGAGCACTGCGGAGTCATTGGCCGCGTCGATATAATCACCGGGACTCTTGGCAAAGCCCTTGGCGGCGCCACCGGAGGCTTTACCACCGGCCGCAAGGAAATTATCGACCTCCTGCGTCAGCGCTCCCGCCCCTACCTGTTTTCCAATTCCGTGGCTCCGCCCATAGTGGCCGCCTCCCTGACCGTCTTTCAAATGCTCCGCCACTCCGACGAATTTCGCAGGCGTTTGATCGAAAACACCGCCTATTACCGCAAAGGTCTCAGCACACTCGGCCTCGACGTCATCCCCGGCGAGCACCCCATCGTTCCCATCATGCTCGGCGACGCTAAACTCTCCCAGGACTTCGCTGCCCGTATGCTCGAGCGAGGAGTTTTTGTCGTCGGCTTTTACTATCCAGTTGTCCCCCAAGGCCAAGCCCGCATCCGCACTCAGATATCCGCCGCCCACAGCCGCGAAAACCTAGACTACGCCCTCAATGCCTTCTCCGAAGTCAAACAGGAGCTGGGGATTTAACATCAATTACCCCACGAGCTGAACTCCATCCCCTATTCAGTTTCTCCCTCGCCATACAGCTGATCCGCAAAATCCATAAACCGGTCCCAATCAAAAAGGGTGAGGTTATGGTCGCCGGGGCGTAGGTGGTAGCCTTGGTAACGGGTATGCAGGGCATCACCGCTGGAGGGCATGATAGCGGGGTCGATAAATTCCCCGGAAAAGAGCTCATAGACCGGAGAAGCATGTGCGAGGGACATGAACTCGCCGCGGGGGTCAGCCCAAAGGTCTTCATCGGCGCTGGCGACATACACTGCGCGGGGAGCTATGAGGGCAATGAGCTGGTGTTGGTCGATGGGCAATCGATCAATTCCGTCACCGCCATATTCGTGGAAGTTAGGAGTGAACCAGAAAGGGAAAACCCGATTAATCTCGGCAATCGTCTCGCCGAATTTACGCCGGCTCAAGGCCGCACCACCACAGCCGGAATTGTTGGAAATAACGAGACTGAAACGGCTGTCCTCAGCTCCAGCCCAAAGCGCCGCTTTGCCGCCCCGGGAATGGCCGAGCACGGCTATACGCTCCGCATCGATCGCCGGATCCTTCTCGAAATAATCCATCGCCCGACTCGCTCCCCAGCCCCACGCAGCCAAGGCACCCCAGGCAGTGGCTGCGCGTGGGGCATCCGCGCGATCGATCAGACGCATCACGCCTGTGCGATAATGCTCCTCGTTATCCGGCGCCAACTGTGCGTTTTGAATCGCTGCAACGCCATAGCCCCGGGCAATCACCGCCTCCGCCGGCCAGAAATCCGAACGTTCCTTACGAGTCGGGTCGGTGTTCTCCCGGCCACGGTTGTTCATGAGCAAAAACAACGCCACAGGCCCTTCACGGTCATTAGGAAGGAACAGGGTCAACTCAAAGCGGAAATCCCGTTGCCTGAGCGAGCTGATGATCAAAACCCGTTTCAAAGTCGCTGCCCCGTCCATCGCTTCCGAATCCTCTTCCAGCAATCGAAAATCCATCCAATCCGGATCCCCTGCCCGAATCCCAAACATCTGCTCCCGAAAAACCTTAAGCAAGGCATCGCGGTGCTCCATCCATTCCTCAGCCAAAGTAATCACCTCCCCATCGAAAGTCTTCAACACCTCGGGCAAGTCATAATCCGGCACCCTATCCTCATGGTAATTAAAACCCGGACGCACATCCGTCTCCCAGCGCTCGACCAAAGCATCATCCGGAGCCCAACCCCCGTAACTGACCAATACCACCGCTATCCACAAGCATCCACAAATCCATCCTTGGTTCATGCAACAATCATTTAGCCTTCTTCCACCCGTTCCGCCACGCAAGAAAGCATTTATAGTAAACACAGAGGCGGGTCGGTTGAGCAGAGCCAACAGGCAAACGGCCAGCTATGGTCCCGTCCCAACGAGCCCCGACAGAGCAAGGCCCTCCAATCGTCCACCTGGAGCGCCGACCTCTGTGCCGGCTGTGTGCATCCATAAAGAATCGGCTACCACGGCAGGCGCAGCCTACCGAAACTCCAGCTCCAATTGATTATTGGATATCAGGGACCAGTCTTCGATGCCGCGGGCGCGGAGGTCCTGAGCAAAGGATTCGGCGGAGCCGTGCAGGGTGTAGACTAGTTTGGGGTTTGCGCTTTCGACAAATGCCAGGAGTTCGTCATAGTCGGCATGGTCGGACAATGGGAATACGGCATCACAGCCGTAGCGGAAACGAGCGGATGGATCGAGTCCCCAGCCGGTAACGACTGCGGTGCGGGTGTTTGGGATACTGTTGAGGAGGCGTTTGCGGTCGGCGTTGGGTGGGATAACCACGACACAGCCATCCAAGTTCTGACCGCGTAGACGACCATAGGGAGGAAACTCGATGCCATAGAATCGATACACTTCACAGATACGGGCAATGCTTTCGTGGACGGCTATTTCAAATGCATGATCGCGTAGGATAGCCAGGATCTCCTGGGCTTTGCCGAGCGAATAACCCATCACCACAGGTACACAGCCATCGACCAGAGCCTGACGGCAGAAGGCTATAAGATCAGCGCGCACAGATTCGGCGGGCGGAAAACGGTAGCGAGGCAAACCAAAGGTGGTTTCCATCACGAGCACGTCCGCCGTACGACATCCGACAGCTTCGCAGGACAGACCTTTGCGAGTCTTAAAATCACCAGTATATATGAGACTTCCTGAAGCGGTCTCGACCCGGATCTGGGCAGAGCCCAAGACATGACCGGCGGGGAACAATTCAATCCGGCCACCTTTGAGATCGAGACTGCGGTTGAAGGGCAATGCCTGGGTTTCGCCAGCGCGCAGGTTACGAGCCTGCATCAGGGCGAGGGTTTGCGGAGTCGCAATAACTTGCTGATGCGCGCGGGCATGATCGGCATGGGCGTGTGAAACAAAGGCCCGCCGGACCCGCTTGGAGGGATCCAACCAGAGGTTCAGCTCCGGGAGGAACAACCCTTGTTCGTAGTGCAGGGGAAAGGTCTTTTCAGGCATTGCTCAAGGGCTTGAACCGGCGCTTGGCGTAGCGACCCAGGCGATACAAGACAAAGGCATTGAGCACGCCTTCTGCGAGCTTGGGCGAGACAAAGGCGCTGATGCGGCTGGTCAAGTTCGTGACACCTCCACTGACAATGCCATGAACTTCGTTCATCCCAGCTTCCGTAAGCTCCTGAGTTTCCCCGGCCACGTACACCTGAAAAGTTATCAACCCCAAAAGGAACAGGGTTTCATAGCGATTGAGTCGACGGCCATACAAGGCCGCGAGGTCCTGAATAAGTAGAAAGGCATTGTAGAGTACGGCCAGGGCATCAACCAGGGGAAAGGGCGAAATCGCGGTTTTCACCCCCACCCGCTTGGCGTAGCTTCGAATGCGGGCATCGGCAATGCGGTCCAGCGGGCCGAGCACCTCTTGATCCAGTTCACGGATCCAGCTTGGGGTATCGAGCGAACGTGGCTCCTGCAACCGTTCCGCCCGGCTGAGAACTTCGGCCATGCGGATCTCTGCGTCTTCCGGCCATATTTCCAACCAACGCTCCTGCAACGCGCGGTTGCTCGTCATGTATTTCAAATACTTGCTCAGCACCTTGCGGGACTGCTCCCATTCGACGGCGGTCTCTGGGCTGGAATCGTTTGGCCGGGGATGCGGCTGCGGAACCCGCACCTGACTGAAACTGCGCAGCGAGAACCAGAAGCTCAGCGTTTGAAACAAGGCCCAAAACACAAAACCGGACACCAGAGCCAGCAAAGCCCAGCCGGGCACTTGCAGAAACAACGGCAGTTCGTGCATGCGCAATAGAAAGTCTAGCAAAAGCAAATACAAAATCAGCGCCGCCGCCGCAACCAGACCTGCCGAAAAGAAAAGTAATTTACCAAAACCGCGGGAAGCACTCCGTAGCGGCTCCGTACCACTTTCCGCTGCTCTCGAATCCATTGGCCGCGACTTCGGGGCCTTGTAGTTCTGAACTTTTTCAGGTGGCCGCGAAGGGTTATTGTGACCAGTGTCGTCCTCACGCGCTGCAACCCGTCTGCCTTCGGTTGTGGATTTGGAATCGATGTTCATGAGAAAAACAGGTATTCAAGTATTGAAGCCAGGCCCTCCTGCTTGGGCGGTCGGCTGCGGATGGGTGAGAAACGCGGATATACTTCCGGAAAGTTGAAGTCATCACCGCTCCAGCGGTCCGGCCACTCATTAGGCAGCGACGGAATAGAAAAGCGCGACAACACTTCGGCGCCTTCGGCTGGGGGTGTCAACTGACCTACCAGCTGATTATCTACGGTCTGTGCGGCACAAACCGCCGAAGCGGTGAAGGTTCGGTATTTCAATTGGGGCGCCGTGTTTCGGACAGGGCTCTTCAGCATCTGATCGAGAAGCCGGCGCAGGCGGTCGCAATCCTGGGCCAGGACGCGATCGGCCTGGGTAGCCACAAAGGCCACCCGGTCGATGCCACCAGGGCGCCAGGACTCGTCCAGCACGGGTGCGAGTAAGCGATTGCGGACGTATTGAGTCAGTTTATTGGTGATTCCAACTGGCGGCAGAGAGGCATCAAGAAAGCGTGTCACCAAGTCTGCCGTGTCGTTCAGCGTCTCCGGACCGGAGGCCAAAATCTCAGGAATATTCACGGCACATAGAATGCGGTCGCAGCGAGACAACTGGTGAAACAAGGGCTCAGCGAGTTCCTTCACATAACGATTGTAGTTCCGCACAAATATGCCCGATTCCTTTGGCAGTCGCTCCCGCACGGCCTGCGGTAGCGGCACCACAGGAGTCTCCAAATCGATTCCGATTGGGCGCTCGGACACCAGTTGCTCGTCGCTTGCGGCTTTACCCGGCTGAGTGCCCTGGCTACAAAGCAAAAAAGCTGAAGGACTGACCAACGGTCGGTAGGATCGGGTTAAACTGGCAAGCAAGCGTTTGTAAGCCGCGCTTAGGCTTTCGACCGTCGCCTCGGGGTCGTCCATTGCCTGCTGCATCGCTTGGAGGCCGGGCACATCACCCGCCCCACTCAATATTGACTCCCAGGTCACATCGGACCACTCCGCGTAACTGCGTCCACCCATGGCTATATCCGCCAGGCGTTCGCCTGGGAAATCGAGCCATTGGATGCGTAGGGATTTGGGCCAGAACTTCAACTGGTCCTCAAATTCGACTTCGCAGTCAAAGCGGTAAGCCGCCTTTGTTTTCAGCGGCCAGCGCCCTTCCTGACTCAATTGGCCACGAAAGCGCTGAAAAGGAAAGACCGGCAAGCCCTCGGGCGGCTCGACCTCGCGAAAGCGTCGCACCCGAACCGGCTTGGTAAAACGCAGCAGCTCCGGGTCGTAATTTTTCAAATGGTCCAGAATAGACGTCAGCAGCACACTCTTGCCCGAGCGACTTGACCCTAAGATGCCAATACGCAAATCGCGCGATCGTAGCGGATCGGTCAGGCGAAATGGCCCCGTCCACCGGCGCAGCCAGCGCGTCAGTTGATTCTCATTGGATTGCATCGCAGTTCACCAACAGTCTGTGCACAAAGTCCGGACGGTCAAGGGTGCGGGTGCCGGAATCCAAATCAGAAAAGCTCGAGAATCGTCCGTTCAATATAGCCGGTTGCGATGACCTTTCGGTAAGGCCCGGCACCACCTGTGGGGCGCTGGATCTGAACGTTGCTGTAGTTGCCGGAGCGAAAAATCCAGTTCGTATCGCCGAAGGTGACTTCCTCCCCAAGCTCTTCAACAAACATTGTAACCCCGGGCAAAAGCAGGTGGTAGCGGGTATCGATGTTGATGGCAGTGGATCCGGATTCGATAGGACTGACCTCAATCTCAACCTGTGCGGTCAACCTCGGAGCGTGCTCGGTTTCAAGGAAGACAATGTAACCCTGCTCTTCATCCGAGCCACGCGCGATGTAGCCACCGCCATACACATAAGGTGAGGGCTGGTCAGTTGCTATGCGGACAATCATATTCCCTGATTCACGCTGAACAGATTCCAGTTTCCAATCGCTCTCGGCAAAAAATTCGAGTAGCCGCTCCCATACAGTATCCGCTTCGAGTTCGACCACCTGCTGCCGCTCGTCGATGGCCAGGCCATTGGACTCCGGTGGCGTATACACTGCCCGCTCTTCCGAGCCTCCACAACCCAGGAGAAAGGCCCCTGTAAAAGCCAACAACCATCCCGATAATCGAAAGCGCGCCCGTTTCCTCATCTCTGCAGTTCAGCGCAAACCCGGGGTTGGGTCAATCAGGGATGGCTGTATCGTAAAACCGAAGCTAGTGGTGCGCACCCTACGCCTGTGTGCGCCAGCGGGCGATTATTTTCAAAAATGGACTCAGTATCGTGCGCGCCTTGGATTCGCCAATGCCCGGCAGGCGCATGGCCTCGTCGCGGGTGATCGGCTGGGCAGCGGCAAGGGCCTCCAGCGATTTATTCGAAAAGATAATATAGGAAGGCACACTGCGGGCACGGGCCAATTCAATCCGCTTCTTCTTCAATTCCTGCAATAGCTCTTCATCGGAATCACCGGTCAGTTCCAGCAGACCGCCGTCCCTGGATGCCGATGCTCCAGTCTTGCGCTGCGCGGGCCAATCCAGCTGGACATTCACAGCCCGTCTCATGGCCGCGTCGCCCAGCGGGGTCAAACCCAGCAATGGACGGGTCCCGCCGGTGGTGTAGAGTAAGCCCCGCCGCAGGCATTCATCCATCAGATCTTTGACAAAGGCCGTGCCCTCACTCTTGAGCAGACCATGAGTCGACAGCTGATCCAGACGCATTTGTTTCACCCGTTTGTCTTCGCTGCCCACCAGCATCTGCGTGATCAGGCCGCGGCCCATCTTCGGTTGCCAGCCGTCGATAGGATGGCGAAAGCTCGCTCGCGCCACCCCACTCAGCAGCTTTTGTAGAGTGAGCCATTGGGTTTCGTTCAGGTCTTTGAGGTCGATGCGGGCGCTCTGGCGGCATTCATCGCAGGTTCCGCAGGGCTCCGCTGTCTTCTCGCCAAAGAACTGCTGCATCCAAACCTGACGGCAGCCCATGGAGTTCGCATAGGCAATAATAGCCTCCAACTTGGATTCGTCCCTGCGCCGCTTTTCAAGGATACGCACCGTATCCAACTGAACATCATGCGCCGGCATTTCCGGTTGCGCCAAACGGGTGCCGCGGATGCGCTGCCCGGGCACTTCGAAGCGTTCAATGTAGTGGCCGTCCACCAAAGCCTTCAGGCTGCTGCCGACCTGCATATTGTTACGCAGCGAAATGCCTTCGGCGATGTCCTCGATTGAAATGTAGACCTCGGCACCCGGTAACGCTTCACTGCGTAGATAGGCGTAAACCTCGCGAATCGTTTCCGGAGTCGGATTCACCCCATCGATAAAAAAGTCCTGAGTTTTGCGGTCGGCGTAGTTATAGAGCAATTCGCAGACCGCCGGCATGCCATCGCGCCCTGCTCGACCCGCTTCCTGATAGTAGGCCTCCACACTGCCCGGCAAATCAAAGTGAGCGACGAAACGAATGTCGGAACGGTCAATTCCCATACCAAAGGCATTGGTCGCCACCGCGACATCGACCTTGCCCTGCATGAAGTCCGTCTGCTGGCGCTCGCGTGTTCCATCGTCCAGTCCCCCATGGTAAGCCACATGCGGAATTTCCCAGCTAGCCAGACGCTCCGCGACCTCCTCCACCCGCTTGCGGGTGGCGCAGTAGATGATGCCCTTTTTCTCGCGTTCGACCAGTTCGCTGATCCGTGAATACTTGTCTGCCCGCTTGGCCGCATGAAAGACCCGGAAAGACAGATTTGGCCGGGCGAATCCGGTCACAAACACCGCAGGGTCCTCAAGCTGGAGGAATTCGGTGATGTCCTTGCGCACCTCAGGCGTCGCCGTTGCTGTGAAGCCGCAGACCTGAGGACGACCCAGCTTGCTGAGAAATGCGCCAATCTTGAGGTAGTCCGGACGAAAGTCATGACCCCATTGGCTCACGCAGTGGGCCTCGTCCACGGCGACAAAAGACACATCCACCCGCCCGAGCTCCTCGACGAAACGGCGGTTGCGAAAGCGCTCGGGGGCGATGTAGACCATCTTGTATTCGCCCTCCACCATACCCTGGATGCGACGCCCCTGCTCGGCAGCGTCGACTGAGCTGTTGATAAACGTCGCCGGCAGCCCTCGCTCCGTCAGAACATCTATCTGATCCTTCATCAGCGAGATCAGCGGCGACACAATTAGCGCCACCCCATCGCGCATCAGCGCCGGCAACTGATAACACAGGGACTTGCCTCCCCCGGTCGGCATGATGCCCAGCACATTGCGCCCTTCATAGACGGCGGCGACAATTTCGTCCTGCACCGGCCGAAAGGCCGTAAATCCGAAATGTTTCTCCAGGGCCTGCTCTATTTTTTGTGCGGTTTTCATGGGATATCCAACAAACATTTTAGCTAATCTTTAAAACGCTTGCACGGACTATACACTGCTGCAATCCAAGAAAGAAAGGCAAGTTTTGACTTCAGAATAATTTCTTCTTGTGAAACCTGTCTCAATTAGTTCAGCTAGGAAGGAGTCAGGAGACTTCCACCGCCGCATGAATCCCGTCATTGCCAACGCATCCTTCGATATAGATAAAGCCCGCGAGACTTTCAGAGAGTACCTCACGGGCAAAGGCCTGCGGATTACCAATCAGCGATTGGCGATCTTTGAAGCTGCCTTCAAGCACTCCGAACACTTTACCGCGGAGGACCTGCTGGTGCATGCCCGGGCAATCGATCGATCAGTTTCCCGAGCGACCGTCTACCGCACCCTGCCAATCCTTACAGAGAGTGAGCTAGTGCGTGAGATCGATGTCGGTCGCGACTACAAGTTTTACTTGGCCAGCCGCGGGAACCACATCGAAAAGGCTCAGGTGGTGGACATTGAGTCGGACAAAATTTATGAAATCGACGCGCCCTTCCTCGAATGGTACGCGCGTTCCATTGCGGAAAAGGTGGGCCTGGAGCCGATCTCCCAGCGCCTGCAGGTGCAGGCTCGCCCGATTCGCCGAAAAGATGACAGCAAAGAGGGCTAAAGTCTCCCATGGAGAAACCGAGCTCATTTGAGATTGCTTTCTGCGAAAGCATTGTCCGCCGTGAACCGGACTTTGTAGAGGCCCTGTCCATGCTGGCGAACCTGTACACCGACGCCGGGCGCGTTGAGGAGGGTCTGGAACTCGATCAACGCATCGTCGGCCTGCACCCCGACAACCCGATTTCCCACTACAACCTGGCCTGCAGTCTAGCTCTTTCCGACCGCTGTGAGGAAGCTATTGATGCCCTCAAAAAAGCGATCAAAACCGGTTATCAGGACCTGAAATGGATGATGGAGGACAAGGATCTGCAATCCCTGCACTCCTTTCCCGAATTTCAGGCCCTGCTTGCCGAAATCAAAAATACGGATACCTGATCTTTTAGCGATGATCCCTACAACCGACATTCAACCCGCAGTTTTTTCCCCTGCGGACCGAGAAGAACCGCTGAATGCCCTGCAGAAGGAGATTCTGGAGCTGAAGGCCAAACGCAACGCGGTCATTCTCGCCCACAATTATCAGGATGCCGCGATCCAACGAATTTCGGACTACCTCGGCGATTCCCTGGGCCTGGCCTACGAGGCGGCAAAAACGGATGCCGATGTGATTCTCTTTTGCGGCGTCCACTTCATGGCCGAAACGGCAAAGATCGTGAATCCCGGGAAGACGGTATTGCTACCCGACCTCGAAGCAGGCTGTTCTCTGTCGGACTCCTGCCCTCCGGAAAAACTGGAGCGCTACCAAAAGGCCAATCCGAACCTTTACACAGTGGCCTACATCAACTGTTCGGCCGCGGTCAAGGCTTTGAGCGACGTGATCTGCACCAGTGGCAACGCCATGAAAATTGTCGAGCGCATCCCCGAAGACCGCGAAATCCTGTTCGTGCCCGACCAGAATCTGGGCGCTTGGGTGGCACGCCAGACCGGTCGAAAAATGCGCCTCTGGCCCGGCAGTTGCTACGCCCACGTGCTGTTTACGGTGCAGGCTCTGGAAAAGGTCAAAGCTCAGTTCCCCGGTGCTCCAGTGGTCGCCCACCCGGAGTGCACCGAGGCCGTGCGTGACTTGGCCGATGAAGTCTGCAGCACAGAGAAGATGGTACACTTCTGCAAGACGACTCCTGCGGACACCATTATAGTAGCCACCGAATCCGGCATGATTCACCGTCTGCGCCGCGACATTCCACACAAAACTTTTGTCGCCGGGCCCACAGACAGGTGTGCCTGCAACGATTGCCGCTACATGAAGCTCAACACTTTGCAAAAAATGCGCGATGCCCTGCTCAACATGGAACCGACTATTGAACTGGATGAAACGCTGCGCGAAGCCGCTTCCAAGCCAATCCTGCGCATGCTCGATTGGAGTCGGTCCTGATGGTCCTGATAAGGCCGAAATAACCGACAGTGAGCAACAGCGGCATAGATCGCCTGAATCAGGAACAAGTCACAGAACTGACCTATTTCTGGGATCGCCTGCGCGGGGTTTCCCAAGGGATTCTGGAAACTACTTGGCAGACCTTTGGCTTGATAGTGGCCATTCGTTACTTCCACGCAGATGAATCCATCAAGCAATACCTCCCTGCAGCAGGTGGCATCGGGCTGATTCTATCTCCTCTTTTCCTTGCTTTCTTCAGTCGCCAGTCCGCACGGGTTTCCTCCCAACTGGCATGGAACTGGTTGTTCATCGCACTCTTTGTCGGCCTCGCCGCCATCGCACCCGGTGCCATGCTGTTCATCGCCTGCCTCTTTCTGGCCCAGTTCACCCACGCCCAGAGCCTGGCCCTTATGACGCACCTGTATGCGCGCAACTACCCTGTTAGTCAGCGCGGTACACGGTTATCGATGTCCCACCTCTTTGCCGCCTTCGGTGCAATTATATTTGGTTACCTCGGCGGTGTTATCCTCGACATCAGTCTTGACGCCTATATCTGGATCCTCCTCATGGGTGTCGGAGCGGCCCTGGCCGGGGCCTGGTTCTCTATCAGGATCCCTTCGGAGCCCGGGCGTGAGCTGCGCAGCACACACATACTCAAAAGCATCCAAACCGCCTGGCAGGACCGTTTATTCCGCTGGATGCTGATCGCCTGGATGTTAATGGGAATGGGCAACCTGATGCTCATGCCTATCCGCGTCGAATATCTCGCAAACCCCATCTACGGTGTCAATTTGAGTAACACCGAAATTAGCATGCTGCTGGTTTCCACCGTAATGATTTTCCGCCTCCTTTCGACCCGCATCTGGGGTTTACTCTTCGACCGCACCAATTTGATCACCACCCGTATCCTGCTCAACTTCTGTTTCATTCTCAGCATCGCGGTCTTTTTCAATTCTACCCACATCTTTTTCCTCGGCGTCGGCGCCGCCCTACTGGGCATCGCCTTCGGTGGCGGCGGAATCATGTGGGCCCTCTTCGTCACCCGCGTCGCCCCGGCAGAGCGCGTCACCGCCTACATGAGCGTGCACGGCTTCTTCACTGGCCTCCGCGGTGCCATCGCCCCATTCATCGGCTACACCCTCATCAGCACCACGCACGCCAGCTTCACCGCCTGGGTTTCCCTTCTCCTCATCAGCCTCTCCACCCTGATCTTTCTCCCAATGCGCAAAGCCATCAGCGAGCGCAATCTGGGTTGATCAGGAGTATAAGAGAGATTGAACCTTAGAACCTCTCCATTTCAGATCCAGGCCTCGACGAACAAGACTCTCGACAAACCACTATCGTGTGTTCGCTACGTCCTCACCCCCTCAGCACCTCACACTGCAGTATCAACGATCGCGGTAAATGGAAGGGATCCTTCACCGGCAACGCCACAACTTCACGAATGGGTTTGCCCTGGCGGTCGAGCTTCTGTCGCCATTCTCCATGTTCCGGGACGGGATAATGAGCCAGGCAGTAGGTCAGGGTCTTGTCGTATGCTGTGGCGAAGGCGGGCTCAGCGGTTTGTTCATAGGCGAGGAGTAAAGCATACAGGGCCTCGGTCTGCGGCCACCAGAGCTTGGTGTCGGCGTGCCCCCAGGCAACCTCGTTTCGGCCATCTGCGTCAATGGCAAGGAACAGGCCGCCATGCCTTCGGTCCCAACCCAATTCGAAGTGACGCAAAATCTGCTGCCGCAGGAAGGGTAACTGCTGGCCGTCACCGAGCGCTTCATTCAAATACATCTGAAACCAAAAGTCCTCAATCACATGGCCGGGAACGACGGCCGTCCCTTCGGGACCGGGCAGTTCACTGCCGTCGGTGGCTATGCGTTCGAGGATGAGGTTACGGTCCGGGCGATAAAAGGACTCAAAAACTTCCCGGCTCAGCGCCCTGGAAATGTCTGCATAGCGGTCATCGCCCAGTGCCAACGCCGCCTCACCAAAATTCAGCGAAAACATCATCGGGATTCCATGCACCCGCGTTCCGGGGGCAATCGGATACGGAAAGTGTGGGATTTTTTCATGCGGTCGTTGCAGACGTTCCGCCACCGAATCGGCTGTCCGGACGAGCCAATCCCGAACCTCGGCCTCTTCCGTTGCCCGATACAGCTCTGCCAGTCCATACATCGCAAATCCATCCACGTAGATACTTTCCAAACCCCGCAGCACCCTGCCCTCCCCGTCAACGCAAAGGTTCCAACCCCGTTCGGGCTCATCCCAGCCAAAGCGAGTGGCGAACGCATAGATCTGTCGTGCCCGTTCAAGCCAGTGTGCATCCCGTCCAAATCGATTGTATAACCGACTGTAAACCCAAACCGCCCGCCACTGGCTCCAAAGCCATTTATCCCGGCTCAGCCAACTGCCATCATCCGCAATGCAGGTGTTCAATCCCCCACCCGGATCGAACGCATGCCGTTCCCAAAACGGCATTATATCCTCAAACAATAAGCCCTTTAAAAATCGCCCCAATTCACCCGAGTCCTTACATTTCGGAGGTTTTGTCATAACGGTCGTCTCGCAGCGCCAAGGAAACGCTTCAATGCCAGGCTAGGTTTATCGAACGATACAGCGCCACCCCGCAGGTGCGACGGCCCCCGGCGCACAACGCGGTAAAAGGGATGCGTTGGATCGGATTCCGCGCTCGGGACGATCGCGGCTACGCAGGTGCGACGGCCCCCGGCGCACAGCGCGGTAATAGGGAATGCGTTGGATCGGATTCCGCGCTCGGGACGATCGCGGCTACGTAGGTGCGACGGCCCCCGGCGCACAACGCGGTAAAAGGGATGCGTTGGATTGGATTCCGCGCTCGGGAC
>JBJHBN010000013.1:0-13876 GCA_050485505.1 Opitutales bacterium
GCCTGAAGATGCGCCGGAAATCACTTCCAGCCCTGTCCCCGTGGGCTTTGCGATTGGTGGCGAGGGCTTTATTGCCTTTGAATTTGATGGCTCTCCCGACGGCTTGGAAATCGAATGGTATCTTGATGGCGATTTGCTGCAGGGTGACCGCTATAGCTCCGATATCTCCGGTGGACTGGTTGTGTCCGGCATAACCACAGAGGATGCAGGCGAATACACCGTTACTGTGCGCAACGACTACGGTGAAGTGAGTTCGGATCCGTTGACGGTCGAAGTGTATTCGCGCTACGGCATTGAACTGACCATGCCGGACGATCTTTACAGCGATCCGCTTTCCAACGAGGGCACGCTGAGAATCTTCGCAGAGGAGGAGGGAACAGCCGACCTGGATTCCGCCATCTTCGCCTTTATGGGGGAACGCAGTTCAGGCGATGGTGATGAAGATGACGTGTTCTTCGCCATTGAGGATGGTGCTGGCAGCAGCGTCATGACTAATGGGAACGGAGAGTTTCCCGATGATGGAACATTCAGCATGCCGAAAGACGGAGAAGTCGTCTTCGATGTGAGCCTGAGCTTCGTCGAGGCCGACGACTTCGATGTGCATTTCATTCTCGCCGAGAAGGTCGAAAGCTCCGGGGGCGAGGAGTCCACCATGGCCTTGGGGCCACCCGAGACCTTTACCTTGACTGTTCTGGACGCAGGTGAGGCACCCCGCTCGACCTACAGCATGGACACCCAGTATCCCGATCCAATCCTGGCGGGAGACGGGGAAGCAATGTCCGTAACCATCGCACCTCTGGATGAAGGTCTAATTGGCTACGAAGCAACTTGGATTCGGATCGAAACCGATGGGCCCGGCGATATAACCTTCACCCTTCCGGATGACGCGTTTGGTGGAGAAGCTATCGTCATTGAGAACAGCGGCGAATATGGGCCAACTGATGGCTATGAACTCGCCGTCGACTACAATGAGGTTCTGAACTGGACCGTTGAGTTTGACAGTGTCGGCGAATACACTGTGATGCTAGAATTGATCGCAGATGTCGACGGAACGGAAATTGTTCTGGCCGATGCCGAGGACAACCTGTCCATCGGCGATATTCCTGCCATCACGACCCAGCCTGAGCCGGAAACTCAAACCGTGATGCACGGAACGGCCGTCAACTACAGCGTTGCAGCCAGCGGCTACGGCGATTTGGAGTATCAGTGGTTGCGCGACGAACAAGCCATCAGCGAATGGTCGAGTGATCCGGAACTGAGTATACCTCAGGCCACTAAGCGCCACGAGGGCATATACACTGCAGTCGTTCGCAGCCCATTCGGAGAGGATGAAAGCGATTCGGTTGAGCTGCTTATTGAGCTTCCCGAGGAGTTGCCCGAGAGCATCGGCGACGCAGAAGTCGTAGAAGTCGATGAGGAAAGTGGGACGACCCTCTACAGTTCCGACTGGCTGGGAGTCTTCTACGCCATTGAGGGTGGCAGCGGCTGGATCCACACCGAGCGAATCGGTTGGGCCTACGTCTGGCCCGGCCAGGCCACTGGTAACATGTGGTTCTGGGATCCGCTCGCGGATCTGGTCTTCTATACCAACGAGGAGATTCATCCTTTCGTCTACTCGGAGACCATCGGCTTTGCCGTTTATGCCCGTGGTGGTGACGGCCGCCGCTACCTCCATGTGCTCAGTGATGAAGAGATTATTGATCTCGATCTGCAACCGTAGGCGCGAAGGTCCCCGACGCGCGAGACTTTCCGATTTTCTCCTTTACATGACCAGTCAATCTGCTTTGCTGGTCGGCTTTCTCATGATCAAGACACGTAAATCCATTGCCAAGAAGTTCAAGGTAACCGGTACCGGCAAGGTGCTCCGGCGCAAGCCGGGCAAGCGCCACTTTTTGCGCAACAAATCGGTAAAACAAAAGCGTTCGATGAGCCAGGATCAAGCCTGCTCCGCTGGAGTGACCCGTTTTGTCAAAATCGGTTGCCCGAACAAGTTCTAAAAGCCCTTCGGCTTCTCTATTAATTGGCTTGGCCGGGTGATTCCTCAAGGCGACCCGGCGGCCCGAAACTTAATTATATAACATGCCTAAAACACGAAACACTGCAGCGACTCGCAAGCGCCACCAGCGCGTCAAACGCGAGGCCAAGGGTTACTTCGGTAACGCCAGCCGTCTCTACCGCTACGCCAAACAGGCCGTGGCCCGTGCCGGTGCCTACGCTTATCGCGACCGCCGCAACAAAAAGCGCGAATTCCGCAGACTGTGGATCGTTCGCATCAACGCCGCCTGCCGTGCTGAAGGTATTTCCTACAGCCGCTTCATGAATGGCCTCAAGAACGCTGGCATCGAAATGGACCGCAAGGCCCTGTCCGAGCTCGCGATTCACGATCCGGAAGCCTTTAAGGCTCTGGTCGAGAAGGTTCGTCCGGAAGTGAAGGCCTGATTGGTCGATTAACTGAATTTTTCAAAAGCCTTCGTTCCCTTCGGGACGAGGGCTTTTTGTTTGATTACGACGCGCATTCAGCGCAGCTTGTTTCTTTTATTTCCCCAGCACTATGGAAGACGATCTCAAAGCAATTCTGGAACAGGTCGGGAAGGATATCGAAGGTATCCGGACCGCCGCTGAATTCGAGCAGTTCAAGGCCCGCGTTTCCGGGCCCAATGGCAGCTTTACCGCGATCACCAAACAGATCGGCAAGCTCGCTCCGGAGGAGCGTCCGCAGGCGGGTAAACTGATCAATCAGTATAAGACGGCCCTGCAGGCGCAGTATGACAAAGTGTTGGAGCGGCTCGAACAGGAGCGAATCGCATCACTGATTGGCCCGGCGGTGGATCCGACCTTGCCGTCGCCGGACGCTGGGCCGGGCAGTCTGCACCTGCTGACCCAGGTGCGCGACGAGATCGCCTCAGTCTTGCGCAAGATTGGTTTTGTAGTTGCCGATGGTACCGAGATCGAAACCGAATACTATTGCTTTGATGCCCTGAACACGCCGCCGGATCACCCGGCGCGGGACTTGCAGGACACTTACTACCTCGATACCGACGCTAAGATCGGCAATGTGGAGCGCAAGGAGGACGAGCGCTACTTGCTGCGCACGCATACCAGCAGTGTGCAGATTCGCACAATGCTGCAGCAACAGCCGCCGATTCGCATCATCGCGCCCGGTCGCTGTTTTCGCCGCGATACCGCGGATGCCACGCACTCCGCCAATTTCCACCAGATTGAGGCCTTGTATGTAGACAAGGGCGTGACCGTAAAGGACCTGAAAGCCGACCTCGATTACCTGTTTCGCTCGCTCTTGGGTCCGGATGCCGAGATTCGCTTTCGTCCGCATTATTTCAGTTACACCGAGCCAAGTTTTGAGGTCGACTTCAAGGTCGGTCACTTGGGCAAGGTCGGCTCCGACTGGATGGAAATCATGGGCTGTGGCATGGTAGATCCGGCGGTATTTGAAGAAATGGGCTACGATCCCAATGTCTGGAGCGGCTATGCCTTTGGCCTCGGCATTGAGCGGATTGCGATGACCCTCTACGGCGTCGACGATATCCGCTACCTCTACCAAAACGACCTGCGGCTTTTGTCCCAGTTCTCCTGAGCGCGAATCTTCCAGCCCCACACTTTTCATGAAAATCAGTCTAAACTGGCTTCAAACATACGTTGACCTGAGCGACATCACGGTCGATGACATTTCGCACGCATTGACCATGGTCGGCTTCGAGGTCGAAGGCATCGAGCAGACCGGTCTGCCACCTCTGGATAACGTGGTCGTCGGCGAAATCCTGTCTTACGAACAACACCCCAATGCCGACCGCCTTTCGGTCTGTCAGGTCAAGGTCGATGAGGGCGAACCCCGCACCATCGTATGCGGAGCGAAGAATTTCAAGCAGAACGACCGTGTGCTGGTGGCCTTACCGGGAGCAGTTTTGCCGGGCGATTTTGAGATCAAAAAGTCGAAACTGCGCGGAGTTGCTTCTGAAGGCATGATGTGTTCAGAGCGCGAACTGGGACTAGGCGACGAGCATGCCGGCATAGCCATTCTCAGTGGTCGCCCGGAAATCGGTACGCCCGTTGAGAAGATTTATGCCGACAGCGACGGCGTCTTCGACGTTGAAGTGACTCCCAATCGGCCCGATGCCCTCAGTCACCTTGGCATTGCCCGCGAAATGGCCGCCTGGTTCCGGCGGGATCTGAGCTATCCGGATATAACGGTCAATTTTAATGAAGCAACACGCGGTAGCTTGATAGGCGAAGTGACTTCCGAAGTCCCTGAACTCTGCCCCCATTACCGTGGTTATTCAATCAAGAGCGTGCGGGTGGGGGAGAGCCCGGATTGGATGAAAAAGCGCCTCAAGGCCATCGGCCTGCGCCCGATCAACAACATTGTCGACATCACCAACTACGTGCTGCACGAAACCGGGCAGCCCCTGCATGCCTTTGATGCCTCCAAGATTCGTGGCGGATGCATCGTGGTGCGCGCGGCCCGTTCGGGCGAAAAATTGGTGACACTGGACGACAAGCAGCGCGAGTTGGATCCCTCGATGATGGTCATTGCCGATGGCGAGCGCGGATTGGTCGTCGCCGGAGTGATGGGAGCAGTCGATGCCGAAGTCGATCTGACCACTGAGAATTTGTTCCTCGAAGCGGCCTATTTTCAGCCCGCTTCAATTCGACGTACTTCCCGCAGCCTTGGCCTGTCTACCGACAGCTCCTATCGCTTTGAGCGGGGAGTGGATCCAAAGGGCGTCGAGTATGCCGCTCTGCGCTGTCTGAGCCTGATTCTGGAGCTGGCCGGCGGCGAGTTGATGGGTCCACCTGTGGTCGCCGGAGAGGCGCCGTCGGTTGAGAAGGAAATTGAGCTTTCTGCTGAGTTCATTCGCGAGCGTCTTGGCTTTGAGGTTAGCGACGAAGACATCAATGAGACCTTGTCAGCCCTGGAACTCGATGTTCGCGAAAATGGCTACGATGACAATGGTAAGGCCCTGTTTCGCGTAGGTATCCCCAGTTTCCGCCTCGATTTGTACCGGCCCATCGACCTGGTGGAGGAATTTTTGCGTATTTACGGCTGTGACAAGATCCCACAGGCGCGCGTGCGCTCGGTTGGCTTGCTGGCTGAGGACGATCCCGTTCCACAGTTTGTCCAGGCAAGCAGCGACCTGCTCGCAGGGCGTGGATTCAACGAAACGCTCCACTACAGCTTGCGCAATGAGGCTGAATTGCGGCAGTGGTACAGCAATATGTCTGCATCCGCCCTCAAACTGACAAACCCCCTGTCCAGCGATGCCTCGCACCTCCGGCCCTCACTGATCCCGGGTTTGCTCGATGCCCTCGCCTTAAACCAGTCACGGCACAACAACCCCCGTCAACTCTTTGAGACTGGCCGGGTGTTCCGTGAGGAGAACGGGCGGGTCCACGAAATGGTCAGTGTTTCCTTTGTTGTTCTGGAAGCCGAGCGTCCGCATTGGAAGGACCGGGAATCCACCGATTTCTATCATATTTCCCGGCTGGTTCTAGACCTGCTGGCCAAGGCCGGTGTGCAGATGACGGCAGATGCCTTTGTGCCGATCGAGGACGAAAATGCCTGGCAGGACGGGCATGCTGCCGAGCTCGGAAATTTCCGCATGGGCTTCGAAGCCCGGGCCGGTTTGTTAAACCCGGTGATGACCCAGCAGTGGGACATCCAGGGACGCGTCTACGCCGGCCTCGTAACTTGTCGGCCGGACTTCCTCAAACGCGGCAAGAAACGCAAGAGTTACAAGCCCTTTAGCGCCTTTCCACCCACCGTCCGCGACCTGGCTGTGGTCGTTGCCAACGACCTCCCGGCCGGCAAAGTGCGCTCGACCCTTGAGCGGTTGGCGCGCAAGGAGTGCGGCAAGAAAATTGAGCTGGAGTCGGTCGAAGTCTTTGACGTCTACAGCGGCAAGGGCATCGCCGAAAATTCGAAATCCATCGCCTGCGGATTTACTTTTCGCAGCAGCGAGCGCACCCTCACCGATAAAGAAGTCAACGAAGTCTTCGAACGCATTCAGAAGGCTGTGGGACGCCAGGACGGAATGGAGCTTAGGAGCGCCTGAAACCGAGAATAGGCTTGCCAATACCCGCTGGCTGTATCCCATTGAGACCCACATGGATTTGACATTTGATAACCGAATTGCCGTCGTGACCGGGGCCGGTCGCGGTATTGGCAAAGCGATTGCGGAAAAGCTGGCCGCAGAGGGCGTACATGTGATCTGCGTCAGCAAGAACCCCGACTCCTGCGGAGCGGCTGCGGAGTCGATCCAACAGCAGGGTGGCAAGGCCACAGCAATGCCGGTCGACGTATCCTCTTCAGAGGCCGTTAATGAAGCATGTGAGGCCATTCAAAAAGAACACGGCCGCGTCGATATCCTCGTGAATAACGCTGGCATTACCCGTGACACCTTGTTGATGCGGATGAAAGATAGCGATTGGGACGACGTGATTCGCACCAACCTGAACAGCTGTTTCTACTGGTCCCGCGGTCTTGTACAGATGATGGCTCGTGGTCGCTGGGGTCGTATCATCAATATTTCGTCTGTTGTTGGACAGATGGGTAACGCTGGTCAGGCCAATTATGCAGCGGCTAAAGCTGGTGTATTTGGCCTGACTAAGAGCCTTGCCCGCGAGTTCGCCAAGCGCAGCATCACCGTCAACGCTGTGTCACCGGGTTTTATTGAGACCGATATGACCTCGGTTCTGGATGAAAAAACCCGCGAAACCATCGCCTCCCAGATCCCCTTGCGGCGCCTGGGACGATCCGATGAAATCGCAAATATGGTTGTTTACTTGGCTTCCGACGAAGCCGGCTACATCACAGGCCAGACTTTTACGGTTGACGGCGGCATGGTGATGTGAAATCAGAACATTTTGAATTTAACCCTTGAATAGCATCTAAAATGGCAGACAAGAGCATCGAAGAACGTGTAAAAGACATTATTGTCAATCAGCTCAACGTAAACGAAGAGCAAGTTACCCCTGAGGCATCTTTTCTTGAAGATCTCGGGGCCGATTCACTCGACACCGTCGAGCTGATCATGGCCTTTGAGGAAGAATTCAGCGAAGAAATCGACGGCGAAATCCCGGAGTCCGAAGCTGAAAAGCTCCAGACCGTGGGTGCGGTGATTGAGTTCATCAAGTCGAAAGCTGGATGAGGCCATTTGGCTCTTGTCCAACTCGCCTCCTTTAGTTTCATTTTCGGGAGACCTTTTAAAAAGGGTCTCCCTTTCTTTTTGGTGATCTCACTTCAGCATCTATAACGATGAACAAGAAACGCATAGTTGTGACCGGAATGGGGGCTGTAACGCCTCTGGGACTGACGGTGGACTCTTTCTGGGAGGGCCTGTTGGCCGGTCGCAGTGGAATCCGTCGCATTGAGAACTTTGACCCGAGCGACCTGCCATGTCAGATCGGTGGCGAAGTCGTCGGTTTTGAAGCGGGCGATTACATGGACCCTAAGGATGCCCGGCGCAACGATCGTTATACCCAGTTTGCCGTCGCAGCATCGCGGATGGCGCTTGAGGACGCAAAGCTGGGTGACGAACAGCGTGACCCCGAGCGCTTTGGTTGCTTGATCGGCTCTGGCATCGGCGGGCTCGATACCATTGAAAAGCAGACATTCCGCCTTTGGGACGGAGGTCCGCGCAAGGTTTCTCCTTTTATGATCCCAATGCTGATCACCAACATGGCCAGCGGGGTGGTGGCGATTGAATTCAAGGCGATGGGGCCGAATTACGGCATCGTCAGCGCCTGTGCGACAGCCAGCCATGCCATTGGAGATGCGATTCGTATTCTGCGGGCAGGTGAGGCGGATGTAATGCTTGCTGGCGGCAGTGAAGCCAGCGTGACCCGTCTGGGCTACGCAGGTTTCTGTAATATGAAGGCCATGGCCACCGCCTTCAATGATGAGCCGGAGCGTGGCAGCCGTCCCTTTGATGCCCGCCGCGATGGATTCGTAATGGGCGAAGGTGCCGGCGTACTGGTGCTGGAGACGCTTGAACACGCCCAAGCCCGTGGGGCCAAAATCTATGCTGAGCTTGTCGGCCACTCGGCGACCTGTGATGCCTACCACATTACTTCCCCGGATCCGGAGGGGAAGGGTCTGGGGCTGTGCCTCCGCAATGCCCTGAAGGATGCCGAAATTGCAACTGAGACGGTCGATTACATCAATGCCCACGGGACGTCGACGCCTTACAATGACAAGACCGAGTCCGCTGCAATTCGCAAAGTTTTTGGCGAACATGCCTACCGAATGAAAATAAGTTCGACCAAGTCGATGACCGGCCACTTACTCGGCGCGGCGGGTGGCATCGAAGCGATTGCCTGTATCCTTTCGATCCGGGATGGCCGCATTGCGCCGACAATTAATTACGAGAATCCGGACTCCGATTGCGATTTGGACTACGTTCCAAACTCCGCCATCGACCACCGGGTGAATGTAGCCATGAGCACCAACCTTGGTTTCGGCGGCCACAACGCTGCCTTGGTATTCAAGCGCTTCCAGTAGGTCGCGCCGCTCGCCACGAGGGTTGCCGATGGCTGTAGCGGGAGCATCGATAGCGTCTCGAAGTAGGTGTCTGACTGAATTCTTCCCGAAGGGCTCTCGCCCATCCGCCACTCATGGCAAGTCCGGCGTTAATGCTTTCATCGTCCGCCTGTGAATTATTGATAAAGGTTTCTTTGGGCAATGGTGTATGCTGAGGCTTTGTAAGTAAAAAAGGGTTGCGGTTTTTCTTGGGTTGAGTTGGAATAGAGCCGCTTCTGATGCCGTTACAGGCATTGGATGTGTTGTCTTCTCTCTCTAATTCTCAAACCACTATGAAAAGAAATCTCTCTCTTGTTTCTTCTGTCACCGCCTTGCTTGCCTTTGCCTGTATGGGCACTGTGCTCCAAGCCCAAACCGAATGGCAGGTCGTCCTGCACGAACACGAATGGCAGGCTCACACGTTTAGTCGGTCAAGTGTGAGCTTTGAGGACTGGACATTGAATGCTGAAATGGACGCCATTGATGCTCAGGTTGTCGAGTCGAGCGTGGCCAACGGCAGCACGAATTACAGCCTGTCGGTTGAATCCGGCAATCAACTCCGGCGCCTGAGTGGTACGGATACCTATCTTCCTCTCACGTTCTTCAGCGAATCCGGACATTTCATGGTCACCAATCGCAATGCTTTGCCAGGTGAAGACGGGCCTGTTTCCGGTGGCGCGGGCGTATTTGGATTCCGCAAGGCCTCAAGTAGCGATGGATCCCTGATCGGTCGTTGGGAAGGATTGCAGTATGAAATTCAGATGGGGACCGAAAGCATCTATTCCTGGGGTTATGAACTGTATCGAGCCGATTTAAACAGCGATGGCAGCGTGGATATTGGGCTTCTGGCTTCCACATCCCACCCAGAGGAGGAGGGGGATGAGTTTTCCGGAACATATGTGGAAAATGCCGGAGTTCTCACATTTACTTTTGTTGATGACGGTGATACCGATGAAGTGGAGTTTCAGTTGTCCTCCTCCGGTGACCTATTGGTTTTGCGGATGGCAGAAGAGGATGGCGATTTTCTGGTAAACACTTTCCTAAAGGAAGCCGACGCGGTGACTGCCCAGGACCTTGCCGGAACCTGGGTTCTGAGTCTGCTCGAATTCGGCCAAGGCAATCTTGCGGAATGGGCCGCCATCGACACTGAAACATCGTTGATCGAAATTCGTGAGGATGGCACTGGAAGTTTGTATTCCATTCAATCGTCTTTGCTGGATGCGGAAAATGCTCAGCATGAAGCCGTCATCCACTTCGAGTGGAGCCTGGATGGAGCGCACATGACTATTGACAGCGCCAACGGTCAGTCTTTGGGCGCTGACGCACCTGTTTTCACCATTGGTGCAAGTAAGGAGATTATGCGTACCTTCGATTATGAAGTATCGGAGTCGGATTCGTTTCTGATGATTGAATACTTGGTAAAGGTGGACGTTACGATTCAGCCAGAGGTAAAGAATCTTCCGGTGTTCACCCCGTCCGTTGACCACTGGGGCTCTTGGTTTGGACAGAAGGAACGCGTTTATACTGCGCTCTGGCCCTGGGTTTATTTCGAACAGCTCGGCTGGATGTATGCGTTTGAAGGCAATGGTCAATTTACCTGGTTCAACGATCCTGTATTGGATCTCTATCTGGGCACCGACGCAGCAGTCTTCCCATATTTCTTCGGCACCAGTGCGGGCGATGTCTATTACTTCGATTTGGACCGCTCAACCCCGTCGCAGCGTTGGGTCTATGGCTTTCAAGCGCAGGGTTGGGTCTGGCCTCAGTAAGAGGCAGTTGTTTATTGTAGGCTCGCGGCCATTGCCGATCCTGCCAGATAACCAGTCGTCCAGGCAGCTTGAAAATTGAAGCCGCCTGTAACGCCGTCGATGTCCAGGGTTTCTCCTGCAAAGTAGAGACCCGGGCATCGGCGGCTTTCCATCTTGCGGAAGTTGACGTCCTTTAACGAGACCCCGCCACAAGTGACAAACTCTTCCTTGTGGGTACTTTTCCCCTGTACCTGGAGTTCATGGCGGGATACCAATTCGATCAGGCGGTCGCGATGGTGGGCCGGCAGTTGACTCCAGATGAAATTGGAGGCTTCCGCCGTTTCTGCAAAGCGTTGCCAAAGGCGTTTTGGAATCGCAATTGGGCTCTGGCTCTCGATCCGCTTCCTGGGATGTTCTCGCCGCATGTTTTCAAAGCTTTCCCGAATATCCTCAAAGCTGCCGGGCACCCATTGGACATGAATCGGAAATCGGTAGTCCACGGCATGCAGCTCCCGCGCAGCCCAGGCCGACAGTTTGAGGATCGCCGGGCCACTCAAGCCTGTATGGGTGATCAGCATTGGGCCTGATTGTTTTTGCCGACTGCCCGGCAGCCGGACCGTTGCTTCGGGCACAGAAACCCCCGCCAAGTCCTTTAGTTCGGATCCGGGAATCTTAAAACTGAATAAGGACGGTACAGCCGGTATCATACGGTGCCCCAGCGCTTCAAGTTGGTCTGGCAGTTTGGATTGCGCCAGCGAGCCCGTCGCCAGCAGACAGGCCATCGCGTGAATTCGACTGCCATCGCTCAGGAGCAGTTCAAGCAGGCCTTCAGGCCCGCGGCAGATCCCTTCCAGCCCGATACCGTAGCGCACCCTCACCCCGAGACGCTGCATTTCGCCCAGCAGGCAATCGATGATACTGGCCGACTCGTCACTTGTCGGAAACATGCGTCCATCTGACTCGGTTTTGAGCACAACCCCCCGTTCCTCGAACCAGGCGATTGTATCCCGAGGTTGGAAATGGTGAAAGGGCCCGCGCAGCTCCTTGTGTCCCCGTGGATAGTTTTTCACCAGTGTGGCTGGTTCGAAACAGGCATGTGTGACATTGCAGCGGCCTCCACCGGAGATCTTCACCTTGCGCAGCGGCTTTCGTCCATTTTCGAGCACCGTCACCTTCGCACCCGCTTCAGCCGCCCGGATCGCCGCAAAACAACCTGCTGCACCCGCGCCGATGACAATGGCCTCAGATAAATTTGTAGCTGTGTTCAATTCATCGACCTTAGTTCCATCTTTGAATCGGGTTCAAGCGAACAAACCGATGTGAAACTATCTGCTGAAATGATTGGTCGAATAACCCACCTTGTAGTAAGGTAAGCGAATGGCGCTTTCGCTTCAACGACACCTGCGAATCCTGTTTAGGGCAGCCAAGGGCTGGATGGCCGATAAAGCCTTTCAGCATGCGGCAGCTCTTGCCTTTTATACCCTATTTTCAATGGCGCCTTTGTTGATCCTGGTGATTACGGTGACCGGACTTCTGTTCGGTCAGGATGCTGCGGAGGGGCAGCTGGTGGAAACTTTGGAGGCCTGGATTGGGGCGGAGGGAGCGGTTACTGTGCAGAAGGCCATTGCTGAAATGAATCCTCAGCAGAGCGGTTGGCTGGCAACTGTTCTTGGGTTTTGTCTGCTGGCTGTTGGAGCAACCACCGTCTTTGGCCAGCTGCAATTGTCGCTCAATCAAATATGGGAAGTGGCCCCGAGCCCCAAAAAGAGTGGGGTGCTGATGTTGTTGAAGACCCGGCTGTTGTCGCTGACATTGGTTCTGACCATCGGATTTCTCCTGCTGGTTTCGTTCCTTCTTACCGCGACCCTGAGTGCCTTAGTGCTCTTTTTCAGCGATTATGTGCCCATGCCAGGAGGCTTGTTGAAACTGGCGGACATCACCGTTTCCTTTTTGATTATTTCCGGGTTGTTTGCCGCCATTTTCAAAGTGCTGCCCGATGTCCACTTGCCCTGGCGTGAGGCTCTCTATGGCAGCACTATTACCGCGGCATTGTTCATTTTCGGGAAATACCTGATCGCTATCTACATTACCCAGACTGGCGCCACTTCGGCCTACGGGGCCGCAGGCTCTTTGGTGGCCATTCTGATATGGGTGAATTATTCGGGCCTGATCCTGTTTTTCGGCGTTCAGGTAACCAAAGCCTATGCCCAAGAAAGAGGTGTGCCGATCCTTCCCAAATCGACTGCGATCAGGATGACCTATCATCCGGTTGAGGAAGATGGCTGATAGCAGCTCTTGAAGAGAGCTCTTCCGGATCGCCGAATCGGCGGATATTTGCACTTTCAATCGATTTCATTGTTTGCAAACATCAAGTCATGCTACTCGTTCCCGAAACGCTCAAAGGCTATCGCGAGCAGATGATTGCCGCCTTGGCCGCAGGACAAACCGAAGCGGCCGCCGCTGCCTCCGTCCGAATCTCAACCGGACGCTGTGCCGAATTGTTGAGTGAGGCGCCGAGACCGTATATCTTTCCGACTCTCGAAAAAATGAAGAGGGACCGGGCAGGACGGATTTTGACGGATATGTCACCCGATCTGGTCGCCTCGTTGCTCAATGAGCTGAGTGATGCCGAAGCTTTTGGTTGGATGCAGGAGATTGCTGTCGACCGCGCGGCCGATATTTACGCTTTGTTCCCTGAGGAGCGCCAGAAGGCCTATTTGAGTCAGCTGAACAAGGAGGAGGCTCTTGAGATTCGGGAGCTGTCCTCATACGAGGCGGGCAGCGTCGGGGCGGTTATGACAACCAATTTCCTCGCCATCCGGGAGGAGGCGACCGTGGGTGAAACGCGCGAGGCCATTCGTGAGGCTCCGTCCCATACGGAGACACGCAACTATGTGTATATCCTTGATCGGGATGATAAACCCGTAGGCGTCCTGTCCCTGCGGGATATCCTGCGTCAGGACCGCAGTTCGCTGGTTAAGGATGTTATGGGCAAGAACCTGATCGTGGTTGAAGTCGATACTGCGGCCACCTATGCCGCAGAGATGCTGCGTAACCGGGGTTTTCTCGCTTTGCCGGTAATCGATAAATCCGGGCGTCTGGTCGGGATTCTGGAAATGGATGCAGCCATCTCGATCCTCGCACAAAGCGTGGCGGATCAGTTTGTCACCATGGGTGGCGGTTCCGTTGAAGAGAGCTTTTACACCCCACCGATGGGCTCGGTACGCATGCGTCTGCCTTGGATGGCGGCCAATATCTTCCTCAACCTTGGAGCGGTCTTTGTCATCTCCAGTTTTGAGGATACCATCGCTCAAGTTGCGCTACTCGCTGTTTTTCTGCCCATGATCACCGATATGGGCGGGAACGTTGGCATTCAGGCGCTTTCCGTGGCTATTCGCAGTATCGCGCTCGGTGAAGTTCGCCTTCAGGAGTTCTGGAAGGCCACCCGCAAAGAGCTGATGATAGGGCTCGTCAATGGTTTGGTCCTTGGTTGCCTGTTTGCCGCCGTAGCTTACGTGATTAAAGGTAATGCTTGGCTGGGACTGGTCGCAGGTACTGAGTTGGGTGTTAATGTGATGGTCTCGGGTGTCATCGG
>JBJHBN010000014.1:0-13836 GCA_050485505.1 Opitutales bacterium
GACTTCAATTGAAAACCGCTCTGGAGAGAGGCTCACTACGCTGCAGCGTCTTGAGAATGGCCAGTGGCAGGTTCTATTCACCAACGAAGCCGGCGTGCTGCAATCGATAGCCGCCGACCTGGAAATTATCCAGGAAACCATGAGCAGGCTGCGCCAGCTTGAGGCTGTTCGTTTTGCCAGCGATGCTCCATCGGAGCTGGATTACGACCGCTTTGGCCTCAGCGATGCTCAGCGCACCGTTCGCATTCAAGGCCCCCGAAACCAGCAAACACGCATTCGATTCGGTAACATCGACCCCGACGACAACCTGCTCTATGCAGACACCTCCAGCAATGGAACTGTCTACGCGGTCGAGCCCTACATCCTGGAGGATGTGCCCCTTGAACCGCTCCACTACCGGGACCGCGTTCTGCGGTCGCTGCCGAGCTCGGCTCAGGTCACGGAAATCCGACTAATCGATCGCGATGCCCCGGAAGCAGAGCCGATTCGTCGCCTGCAAACTGAGGAGATCCCCGAAACACTGCTTGGATTCATTGCTCAAACCCGAGTTGAAAGCTACCTGCCCGTGCCCTTCCAGGATCCTCTCAGGCTGGACCGCCAACGCCGGATCCCTTGGCGCTATCAATTTGAGGTCGACTTTGTCAGCAGCCCTGGTGCCGAAACAACCCGAACACTTGAGTTCCTGTTGTCTGAGCGCCTTGGTGGCGCTCAAAAATTTGGTGTTCTTCGCGGTGAACAAACCGTCTTCATCCTGCCGCCCGGCATAGTGGCTGCGATCGAAGAATGGGTGGAGCGGGAGCTCCCCTCAGAACCGACCGCTCCGGAAATACCTGAGGAGCCGGAGCCGTTGGAAATATCAGAAGAACCTGAACCGGAGCCGGAGTCTCAGGAAATGAACCCCGGTTCATGAGGCAGGTTTTCCATAGGAGTTGGCGCAACTGTCTGTGGGGAGCTCGATGCGGAAGTCGAGTGGTTCGCACATTGCTGGCAGCTCTCGCCGTCCTGCAGGGAGGCATCGCTCTGTTAGTTGTCGCCGGCAAGGAAGTTCCCGTCCCGGCACCGCTGGGTCAATGGATTCTCGATCGCCTGATAGATGAACACTGGAGCGCCGACTGGCGCGACCTTGAGCTGGACCTGCTTGGTGGTGTCCGGGCAAAGAACCTGCGAATCTACGATGATGTCACCGGCACCTGGATCCTGGACATTGAAAGCCTCTGGCTGGATCTGGACTTCTGGGAAATCCTCACCGGCCGGGGCCCCGGATTGGATCGCCTGTATGTTTCGAACGCTCGCATGAACGCGCCGGCGATGTACACCCGCAGCGGCATCGATGAGCGCCTGATCGACCAGATAGCCACTGAAATCGAAATGGGCAACGACTGGATTCAATTTCACCACCTGCAATTTCGCATCGGAGGCCACAATGTGATTTTGTCATCCCCCGACCGTCTGGAGATGGATTGGGCAGGAGAAACCCACGACCTCAACCTGCCTCGCTACCTACGCCAGCTGGTTGTGCGCATTCAGCGGGCCGCTGACCGGGCTCCAGAAATGAGTCCGGCCCGAATCATCGGGCAGATTCGCTCGACCCCTGAAAACGGTTGGAAACTGGATGCATCGCTGGCTGTCAACCGGATTGATCTGCCCTCCGGCTACGGCAACGCTCAAAACGCTGAGTTGATATTCGAAGGCGTCGAGTGGCAGGACGAATTGGTTACTGGTGGCTTGCGAATGCGCGCCGACCGGGTGGGCCTCGAACGCCCCGCCCTTGAAATGTCTGGGGTGTCCCTCCACCTACCAAGATTCCGCTTCGAATCCCGCGAGCACTGGGCGGTGGAAAACCTGCAGACTGAACTGCGTCAAATCGAGACTCCGTGGGCCAACCTAAAACAAATCGGTGCCCTTCTATCCATCGACAGTAAACGCCTGGCACCCTCCGGAGAGATCCGGGCGGTCTACAACAACAGCCCCTTCCAAGTCCAATTTGAAGACTTGCAACGCGACCTATCCGGTCAGGTACAGGTCCAGGCCGAGCTGAACGATCTGCCAACCCTTCTCGCCCAGTTCATGGAACCCGAATGGATCGGATTTGTGCCAGTAACCAAGGCTCCCATCCGCTTAAAAGCCGACCTTCGTCTGGATCCGGGCGGCGTCCCGGAGTCCGCTCACTGGCAGGCAAGCCTCGCTTCCGTGCAATACCGCGAGACCCTGATTCCTTTCGTCCGGGCAAAGGGTTTCAGTACCCACTCGAGAACCGAAATCGAACCAGCGGATGTCTGGATTAGCCCAGACGAGCAGGTGCGGCTTCAATACCACCAACACTACCCGAATCCTGTCTTTCTCCTGACTGCAATCGGACATAGCCGTCAGCCACTACTCAATCCAATCCTGGATTTTGACTGGTGGTGGCAGATTTGGGAGTTTGTAACGCCTGGCGAACGACCCGTCTTCGCCGACGTCCGGGTTGCCGGTATCTGGGGACAAGAGAATCAGGTCCAATCCTGGGTGGGGATAGCCGCAGACGAAGGCTTCTTTCGCGAGCTTCCGCTCAAGCGTCTGGACCTGAGCATAGTCCAACAGCCTGGACAGGTAGACCTCTACCGTCTGGACGGCGAAACCGCGGAGGGCAAATTTTCAGGATCCCTGCATTGGAGACAACCCGATCCGGGCCAGGGCAACCCCACTGATCAGTATTTTCGCGTTCGGGGCACGATGCCTGTTCATGAACTGAGGAAACTTGCCGGCGACGGCTTCGACTGGATGGAGGATATCCAGAGCGAAGCCGCTCCGGAGGTCGACTTTTATCTGGAGCGTAAACAGGCATCCATTGACGAGGAACATCAGGAAGCCGTTGTGCAAGTGAACCACCCGGCAGCTGTCGAAATCTTCGGACTCCCAGTCGCCGGCCTGAAGACTCTGGCCCGCCACAGTCCAGGTGAACTGAAACTGAATCCCACCCATTTTACGTTCATGGACGGATCGGTGTGGATGGATCTGAGCATTGCCGATCTGGGCAGCGAGTTTCCAGATTTTGCCACCCGCATCCGGGCCCGCGGTGTTGAGCACGAATCTATGCTCAATCTGTTCCGCAGCCAGTTCCTCGACTGGGAGGAATCCGAACTGATTACCGTTGGCGACAAACCAGGCAGACACGATAGCGACCTGCGCCTGCGTGGACGCTTTGGCGAGACCGACAGCTATCAGGGCTCGGGCCGAAACCGCATCACTGAGGCGGAGCTGGGCAAGGTCCGCCTGTTCGGCGAGCTTTCCCGCGCACTGGAAGCCGTCGGACTCCCTTTCACCTCCCTCCAGCTGGAAACCGCCGAGGCACATTGGACCCTCGCAGATGGCAAGCTCAAGCTTCCCGCAGTGCGCATCGATGGACCCTCAATCCGGCTCAGTGCGCACGGCGAAGTAGGTATCCCGGATACCGATCTCGACTTCGTCGTTCAGGCTTTTGTGATTCGTGGATTATTCGGCCTGGTCCTGCGACCGATGAACCTGGTACTCGAATTTCGCCTGGGTGGCCAATTGGACGACCCCAGCTGGGGCCTCCGCATCAACCCCTTCCGCTGGCTGGGTACGGGAACCGGTTCCTGACAAAGCGCAGCACCTAAATCAGTGCGACCAATAGGGTTGCCATGCACTCGATTCCTTTTACGTTTGCTCTTTCAGAATAAATATTTCTAACGTCAATTTCACCTCAATCATACCTAATCGGAGGAAACGACCTTTGGACCTAAAAGAAATCAAGCAGATAGTCGATTTGATGAAACGCGCGGCGCTGACCGAATTTGAGATCGAGGAGAAAGACCTCAAGCTTCGGATCTGTCGCAGTAATGGCGAATCACAGGTCATTATGGCCCAGCCACAGGCTGCGCCCGTGCAGCCCGCTCCCGCTCCTGCGGCAGCAGCAGCCGAATCCAAGCCCGCTCAACCAGAAGGAAAAGTTATTAAGTCTCCCATGGTCGGCACCTTTTACAGCTCTCCGAATCCGGAAAGTCCGGCTTTTGTTCAAAATGGCGATTCCGTACATGCGGAAACCGTTGTCTGCATCATCGAGGCCATGAAGGTCATGAACGAAATCAAAGCAGAAACTTCGGGCAAAATCACCGAAGTCCTGGTCAAGAACGGCGAAAGCGTCGAATACGGCCAGCCGCTTTTCCGCATCGTCTGATCCTTTCATCTTCATCCTTTCTCTCTCATGCTGAAAAAGATCCTCATCGCTAACCGCGGTGAAATTGCCCTGCGAATCATCCGCGCCTGCCGCGAGCTCGGAATTGAAACGGTTGCCGTTTACTCCGAAGCGGACGAGCAGTCGCTGCACGTTCAGCTGGCAGATGGTGCCATCTGCATCGGCCCCGCTGCCGGATCCGAGAGCTACCTACGGGCGGAACGAATCATTGCTGCTGCTGAAATTGCTGACGTAGACGGCATTCACCCCGGTTACGGTTTTCTCTCCGAAGATCCAGATTTCGCCGAACAATGCGAGCAATGTAATATCAAGTTCATCGGCCCCCGCTCGGACAGCATACGCATGATGGGTGACAAGGCGATTGCCCGCGAGACCGTGAAGGCTGCGGGGGTCCCGACTGTGCCGGGCAGTGAGGGTGTCATTCGGGATCCGGATGAAGCGCTTGAAGTTGCAGAGCAAATTGGATTCCCAGTCATAATCAAGGCTGTAGCAGGTGGCGGCGGCAAAGGGATGCGTCTGGCACACAACTCAATGTCCTTCAAAAAGGAGTTTGCAGCCGCCAGTAACGAAGCTGCCAAGGCATTCGGTAACGGTGCCGTCTACATCGAAAAATACATCGAGGAACCGCGTCACATTGAATTCCAATTGCTCGCGGATGAACACGGTAATGTGGTTCACCTCGGCGAACGCGACTGTTCTGTCCAACGCCGTCACCAAAAGGTTATTGAAGAAGCCCCAAGCCCTTTTCTGAAGCCGGATATGCGCGAGGAAATGGGCAAGGCCGCTGTGGCGGCAGCCAAAGCCTGCAATTACTGGAACGCAGGCACGGTTGAGTTTCTGGTCGATAAGCACCGCAATTTCTACTTCATCGAAATGAACACCCGGATCCAAGTGGAGCACGGAGTCACCGAGGAAGTCACGGGCATTGACCTGATCAAACAGCAGTTTCGCATCGCCGCCGGTGAAAAACTGGCATTCAAGCAGAAAGATATCCAGATCCGCGGGCATGCCATTGAGTGCCGTATCTGTGCGGAGAATCCAGCAATGAATTTCGCCCCCAGCCCGGGGGAAATCACTCTATATTACCCACCCGGAGGTCACGGTGTTCGCCTCGACAGCCATATTTATGGTGGTTACACAGTCCCGCCTTATTACGACAGCATGATCGCCAAGGTCATCTCCTATGGGGTCAACCGAACCCAGGCCATAGACCGCATGTACCGCGCACTCAGCGAATACTTGATAAGGGGCATACACACAAATATTGCCTTTAACCGTGCAATCATCAAGGATCCCGTCTTCATCGAAGGGGACGTGACCACCCGATTTATCGAGGACTTCCTCAAGCGAACGCCCAAGGACCTCTTCCACTCGCCACCACCCAACGAATAACAGCCAAGCAATCATTCCAACCCCACTTCACACCATGCAAGAATCAGACAACATTGACGACATTGACTCGCTGGAACCCCTTCAGGAGGACTCCAGCCTCGGCAGCATCAGCATCAACAACGAAGTCGTGGCAAACATCGTGGCGTTGGCTGCACGCGAAGTCCCGGGTGTTGTGTCACTTGCAAGCGGGGGCCTCAAGGAAGACATTGCCGGCTTTTTTGGCAGCAAGCGCGATGGCAGGGTCACCATAGTTGAAGACGAAAACGGATCCTACGTAATCGGCGTGAAATTGATCCTTACTTTCGGCGTACAACTCGCGAAGGTTGCGGAGGAAGTCCAGATTGCGATCCGGGATCAGGTGCAAAATATGACCAACAAGGATGTCTCCCGCGTCAACGTCATCGTCGATGGAATCCGCCAGAACAATCCAAAAGGAGAAGCCGAGGAAGGCTCTCCGGACTGATTCACCCAGGATTGAACCCTGCTGGAAAATATCCATTTGATTAATTTTCGGGACACTTTACCTTCCTCGTCTGATGGATATCATTCCTGAGCAGATTCAGCCTTACCTGGACGACCTGTCCTACCTGACAGAACCTCCCTACATTTATTTGTGGACAACGACCCTTGTCCTGCTGGTGGTTCTCTACTTGATCCGGAGTTACCGGCGCAGCCACCGCCCGATCGTGCCTTTCAAATCAGAGGGAGGCTCTGTCGAAATAGCCCCGCACACCTTGCGCGGCATTATCCAGCAATCGGTATTGACGGTAGCCGGCGTACAGAAAGTCAACTGCCGACACTACGTTCGGGGCCGGAGCTTAAAAGTCAAAATTGCCATTCACCTACGGGCTGATGCGCGCCTCAAAGAGGTTGAAAGCGAAATCAAAAAACAGGTAAGGGGAATTCTTTGGGAACAATTTGGCATGGAGAAGGTCGAGCCAATCGACATCAAGGTGGTCAAGCTGGTCGGAGAACCTACAGTACACCGCTCCGAAACCAAAGCACTGGAATTGGATGATTACGAGGTCGAGGCTTCCGTCGAAGAAGACTTGGACCGCACTGACAAATCTGAAACCCCACGCAACTAAAGCCTCAGTTATGAAGTCAATCCCCTCCGGAATTGGAACCAAATCTGTTCACGCCGGGCAAGTGCCCGATCCTACAACCAACGCCCGTGCGGTTCCGATCTACCAAACGTCGAGTTATAATTTCGACTCCACCGAGCACGCTGCCAATCTCTTCGGCCTCAAAGAATTAGGCAACATCTACACGCGCATCATGAACCCGACGACCGACGTCGTCGAAAAGCGCATTGCGGCCCTTGAAGGTGGAACGGCGGCACTGGCTCACTCCAGTGGCAGCGCGGCGGTCACCAACGCGATCCTCAACATCGCAAACGCAGGCGATCACATAGTCTCCGTCGCTCAGCTCTACGGCGGCACCTATAATCTCTTTCACTATACCCTTCCGAAGCTGGGCATCGAAGTCAGTTTTGTCGACGGAGAGAATCCGGAATCTTTCCGTGCCGCCGTCCGAGCCAATACCAAAGCCTTCTTCGGCGAGACTCAGGGCAACCCGCGCCTGAACATTTTCCCGATTGCCGAGGTTGCTGAAATCGCAAAGGAAGCCGGTATTCCCCTCATTCTGGACAACACCGCATTGACCCCAGCCCTCTGCCGGCCTTTCGAGCACGGCGCCAATGTAGTGGTCCACAGTCTGACTAAATTCATTGGCGGTCATGGCACCAGCATTGGCGGCATCGTAGTCGATGGTGGAAATTTTGACTGGGGCAACGGCCGCTTCCCCGGATTCACCGAACCGGACAACAGTTACCACGGTCTGGTCCATTGGGATGTCTTCAAAGCCTTTCCACCCGCGGGCGATGCCAACATTGCCTACGCAATGAAAATGCGCCTGCAATTGATGCGCGATACCGGCAACTGCCCTTCTCCCTTCAATTCATTCCTACATCTACAGGGGCTGGAAACCTTGCACCTGCGCATGGAGCGCCACTGCTCCAACGCGATGGCGGTCGCCGAGTTCCTGTCCGCTCACAGTAAAGTCGATTGGGTGAACTACCCGGGGCTGAAAGATAGCCCCTACCGCGCCATGGCAGAAAAATACCTGACCGGCGGCTTCGGTGCCCTGCTCGGTTTCGGCGTTAAAGGCGGACACGAGGCAGGCCGCAAATTCATCGAGAACCTCGAGCTGTTCAGCCACCTCGCCAATATTGGCGATGCCAAGAGCCTCGCCATCCACCCGGCCAGCACAACGCACAGCCAACTGACGCCCGAAGAGCAGGAAACAACCGGCGTGACATCGGATTTCGTCCGCCTGAGTCTTGGCATTGAGGATCCGGAGGACATCATTGCCGACATCGAACAGGCGCTGCGCAAAGTCTGAGCTCAAGATTACTAGTGGTCTTCACCGACGCGACGGAACACTCCGTCGCGTATTTCTTTGGACTGGTCCGGAAAGTCAGTGAAAACCCCATCTACTTTCAACTCCACAAACAATTTTAGGTGGAGCGCATTAAAACCAATCCACCGTGGCAAGCCCTCCCTTTTCAGGGTGAACGTAAAGACCTTCAAGCCGCGCGCATGGGCCGCCTCGACCAGGGTGCCTGACACCAATGAAGTGTTTTCGCCTTCCCACTCAGGATCCAGACGCTCGTTGTCCGGTTCCACCGGCATCCACTCCGAGTCGCGAAGCAATTGAGGCCAATGCGGCCCGATCGCGTCGGCATAGCGCGCTACCCGGTCGAGCCCCTCGGAGCTGCGCATCGCCTCAAAGTCTGTTCCCTCAGCTTCAAGCCAATGGTTCTCGCCAATCAACTGCACCAGACGCAGTTGATCGCCATACTCAGATCTCATCTGCCGCAGGACTTTTGGATCGAAGGATTGCAAATAGAAGTGCCTGGCACCATTGAGATAACCGTACTGCTTCAGTACCTGCAGGGTGGCTTCGCCGATGTCGTAACCTTCGGCGGCATGGAATCGAGGCATCTTCAACTCCGGAAAAATCCCGACCTCACGTCCGGATTCACGGTTCAGTCGCTCGATCAGTTCGAGGGATTCGGCAAAACTCATTACCTGGCCAACAACCACCCCGACATAACGGCCGGGGTAGCGTGTCATCCCAGTAAGCGGGTCCCGCGAGGGCTGTTTCTCCAACTGCCGGATTTCCTCCCAATCAAAATCAATGGCATAATAATGGCCATCCTCGCGGGCACGGTCTGGAAAGCGCTCGGCGACATCCGTGACCAGGTCCAGATACAGGTCGTGCAAAACGATAGGAATACCATCCCGCGTGAGGACTACATCCTGCTCGATAAAGTCCGCGCCCTGCGCATGGGCTTTTGCATATGCTTCAACAGTGTGTTCAATTGCATAGCCCGAAGCTCCGCGATGCGCAATAATCCACGGCGGCGCCGAATCCACAGGACCTGCGGCTTTGGCCGTTCCAAAAATTCCGGCCAGAAAAGTACTGATCAGGGTTCGTAACATAATGAAAATTCAGGGACCTTGGCTCAGGCTTTTATGCGATGACGAGCTTCAGGCCCACCAATATAATAAAGCCCCAAACCAGTCTTTCAAACTGCTTCTGCGGAATCCAGCGCACCACCCGAGGAGCAACCAGCGCTCCAAGAATCGCCAATGGCGCCAATAGAAAGCTGGTCCGTAGGGATTCGAAATGGATAATACCCAAATCAACCTGGAGGGGTACCTTGACCAGGTTTACAATGAAAAAACACCAGGCCCCGGTGCCGATAAAGGCCAGCTTTGGCAATCCGATCGACAGAAAATATATCTGCGCAACGGGTCCAGCTGCGTTTGCCACCATCGTGGCAAAACCTCCGGTAATACCCATACCTGCGCGAAATAGGTAATGGTGCGGAATGACAACCCCCAGCTTAAGCATCCGCATAAAGGTCATCAAAAGCACAATGCTTCCGATCAGGCGTTGAAAACCGGTATTGCTGAGCCAATCAAAAATAAAATAACCGAGGAGAATGCCCACACCCAGCCATGGCAGCAGGCGCAGCAAGTAGTGCCATTCGACATGACGCCGGTAGACGGTCACCGCCACGATGTCCGCTGCGATCAGCACCGGCAACAAAAGTCCAACTGAAGCCTTAGGGTCAAAAACCATCGCGAACAGCACCACCGCAAGGTTGCCGACACCAGGAATGCCTCCCTTGCCGAGGCCTACCGACAAGGCCGCCAAACCCGCAAGCACCCAGGACGCCCAATCCATCAGGCGCCGACCCCTTTGACTATTTTACCCTTTTCTACCCGCCAGATCTGCCAGGCGCAGCCCTCCGGGCCTGTGGGCGGGCGGGTGCCTGTTGCCAACAATTGCTGGCCATTGCCGACGGAGCGCCAGAAGCCCTGCTGTCGCTGCGGATCGAGTTCTCCCAGAATGTCATCCGCAAGAATTACCGGCGACAAACCCGTCTTCTCGCGAATCCAGTGCATCTGCGCCAGCCGCAATGCCAATACCATGCCACGCTGTTGTCCCTCTGAAGCGTATTCGCGGGCACGATGATCCAACAAGCGCAGGGCAAAGTCGTCGCGGTGCGGCCCGATCCCAGTTGTTTCCCGGGTACGGTCCCTGTCGCGATTGACATCCAGAATCGCTTGAAACTCAGCAGCAGTTTGCCATTGTCCCGACGGCCGGTAGACCAACTCGGGCGCCTCCTCCTCAGGACTGATCACGCGATACGCCTCCTGAAAGTGGCGATCGAGGTAAGCCAGGGACGACTTTCGCAGTTGCTGCAAAGACTCCGCAGCCTGCACTAGCAACTGCTCAAATGGCCGAAACAGGGCCGGAGCCGCCCTCTGCTTCAAGAGCGCATTCCGTTCCCGCAGCGCCTGATGGTAGCTGCGCAGGGCGTTATAATAGAACGGATCGACCGAGGCCACCGCCAGGTCCAGAAAACGCCGCCGCAATTGCGGCGATCCACGCAGCATCTGGATGTCCTGGGAACTGAGGGCAACCGTGGCAAAGCTGCCAATAAAATCAGCCAGCTTGGCGACCGGATTTCCATCCACTTTGACTGTGCGGCTACGCCCTTCTATGGCAATGTCTACCTCCGTCTCTCCCATGCGCGGATGGTCGACCGTAAAATGCAGGTGCGCCCCACCCTGTGTTTTCCACCCCACCAGAGCCGCCATATCCTGTGTGCGGAAGGACCTCAGGGCCGTCAGCATACCAACCGCTTCCAGCAAATTGGTTTTGCCCTGGCCGTTCGCACCCAGAAAGAAGTGCGCATCGCCGGTCAAATCCAGATCCACAGAGGCCAGATTGCGAAATTGATAGCTACGTATTTTCAGGATACGCATCAATCGATCTCAATAACCGTGCCCAACCCATTTGCGTCTGCCTGCGCGTCCCGCTCCAAGACCTGCCAACAAACTGCCAAAGCTTCCGCCAAGGCCTGCCAGTCCTCCAACGTCGTTTCCCAACCCGCACTCATGCGGATCGTTCGCTCGGACTCAGCGTCACTCAAGCCAAGTAGCTTCAATGTGGATGAAGTCTTTTGCGCAGCTGTCGAGCAGGCGGCTCCGGAAGCGACCAGGAAGCCCCTGCGTTCGAATTGGTGAATCCAGCGGTGCGCCGCATGCCGCGGAGGCGTCAGTGCCAGTGTGTTCCACAACACCGCGCTACCTACATCCCGCCCAGGGCAGCGAAAGCGCTCGCCCCACAGTCGCTGCGCGGCCCCGATCACCGCCTGCGGCGCCTCGCTTTGCTGTTTGCTTAAATGCGAGCCCTGACGTTTTTCCAACACCGCCAGCATGGCCGCTATCGCCGGATAATTCTCGGTGCCTGAGCGGCGCCCGTCTTCTTGCCCCCCTCCCCACAGCAGGCCCGGAGACAATGCAGGGTCTACCACTAGAGCACCTACTCCTTTAGGAGCACCGAACTTATGCCCACTCAAGGTCATTGCATGCACTGCCGGAAGTGACTCCAAGGGATAGCGCCCGGCCCATTGGACCGCGTCGCTGTGCACCCAGATACCGCGCGCACGACAGATTTCCGTGAGCTCCGTGAGCGGCTGAATAAGGCCAACTTCATTGTTCGCCGCCTGCAGGGAAACCAAGGCGGGTTTATGGGCGTCCAACCACTCTGGCAGCAGCTCCAAATCCAACAAGCCATTGCCCGCAACCGGTAGCCACAGACACCGCTCCCCGAAAGCACGCCGAGCCGGAACCACAACGGAGGGATGTTCCAATGGGGACAGCGCCACCTTTGCAGAAGGGTCCAGAACCCGTGCAGCGGAAGCAAAAACCGTGTTGTTCGCTTCGGTTGCACCAGAGCAAAAGCAGACCCATTCCGCCGGTCGATTCAGCCAGCCAGCCAACTGTTCCCTAGCAGCATTCAGCCGATTGCGGACCTGGGCGGCGCTCCGATAGGGACTCGACGGATTGAACCAGCTTTGCTCTTGAGCCTCAATCCATGCAGTTCTGGCAACCGGATCCAAGGGTGCCGTTGCATTGTGGTCGAAGTAGATCATGCAAGCTTATTGCGGGATCCTCAGGCGTTGGCCAACCCGCAGAGCATTCGGGCTCGGCAGCTGGTCACGATTGGCTTCGAAAATATCGGTCCAGCGACCGGTCGTGCCGTAGACTTCGCGGGAAATGCGGCTCAGCGTATCACCTGCCTGCACCGTGTAGAACCGCTCTGTGGTGGCTCCTTCCGAGGTCCCTTGTTGGCGTCTCGCACTGGAATCAATGATAATCGGGGCAACCGGCCCCGTCGTCGGTGTTGTCACCGGGATATCCAATCGCTGCTGAAGCTGCTGAATCGTCTGCTGGGCAATCTGCAACTGCGTGCGGGCTTCGCTAAGCTGCTCTTTCAGCTCACGGTTCTCATCGCGCAGCCCCTGCATACTCGACATAAGGTCGGCGCGGTCCACCTGCGGCGCAAATGGCTCTCCCGGCAGCGTGCGGGCGAATTCCTTGCGAGCGGTGGTGATGAGCTCGTTGACAAAATCCGCATGCTCTCCATTTGGTTTGATGCCCAGATAGCGGCGAAAGTGGTAGACGGCAGCAATTGGATCCCGCACGTGGTTGAGATACAGCAGCCCCACTTCCATATGTGACTCCGCCGCGTCTGAGCGCGCATCTATAACAGATATGAACGACGCCAAGGCCTCATCTTTGCGGTCCTCGCGCAACAGGCTCTTGGCACGCCGGAAGGCGCGTTCATCCGTTTCCCGGACAACCTCTCCAGCCGGTTGGCAAGCCAACCAGAATAGGGAAGCTAAAACACATGCCATTGAAATAAACAGTCGGTGACTCATGGGAAATTTTTCTTTCAGATGCGGGCAGTGCCTGTATGCTCAGGCATTTTCCAAAAGGATAGAAGCTTAAACTATAGGGGAATGCAGCAAAACCCAGAAACATTACTAGAGAAGGCACGCAACTGCCTCCAGCTTGAAATTGACGCAATTGCGCAAACCGCGCGTGGTCTGGACGATGCATTCATCCGAGTGCTGGAGTCCATACGGAATGCCGTTGGGCAAGGTCGCAAACTCATTTTTACCGGTGTCGGCAAAAACGTGCCGATTTGCCAAAAATTGACAGGAACCTTTAACAGTACTGGCGTCCCAACGACCTTTCTGGATCCGAATCAAGCCCTTCACGGTGACCTCGGCCTGTGTGCCGCAGGCGACGTTGCGATTTTGATCAGCAACAGCGGCGAAACCGAAGACCTGATTCGCATCATTCCCCACCTGCGAAGGCTCGGCATTCACCTGATCGGCCTGACCGCACGCAAGGAATCCACACTCAGTCGCAACGTCGACCAAATCCTCTGCTATCAATACGAACGCGAGGCCTGCCCGCTAAACCTCGCGCCAACGGCAAGCACAACGGCGGCACTGGCACTAGGCGACGCCCTGGCAATGGTTTGCCTGGAGCTGCGCGGCTTCACCCGTGAAGATTTTGCCAAATACCACCCCGCGGGCAGCCTCGGGCAAACACTGCTGCTGCGTATTCGGGCGATCATGCGCACCGGTGAACGCTTCGCCGTGGCAAAAGAAGATATCAGTGTTCAGGAAGCCCTGCTCGCGATCACCAAAGCCCGTTCGGGCTCGATTGCGCTAACGGATCCCGTCAGCGGGAAATTGACCGGGGTTTTCAGCGACGGCGATTTTCGTCGCGCGGCACTCGAGGATCCCGAGATCCTGAGTAAACCAGTTTGCCAATACATGACGCGGAACCCGAAGGTAGTCACGGCTGATG
>JBJHBN010000015.1:0-13833 GCA_050485505.1 Opitutales bacterium
CGGCAGTATTGGGAAAAGCTGGTCGATCGCCCAGGCATCCGGCAGCGACTGGAACACGCTGAGATTGCCGTAGTAGGTGTCGGCCAAGGCCGTTTCCAAATTTTCAAAATCGTCCGGCACGTAGCGCATGTGGCCGATCTTTTCTTTGATCCGCTGCATGGTTACCCAGAACACCTCCTCGACCAGTGCCCGCTCGCGCATGCTTACCTGACCGTGGCGGAAGAGTTGGCGAATCTCGTCGCGGTAGTAAATGACATCGTGGAAGCTTTCCTGGAGGTTCTTGACCTTCAGGTTCTGCGCTGCGTCATAGAGATACTGGGTGTATTTGTGCGCGTCTTTCGGCATCTCCGGCAACTCGCGGCCCCCGACCGCAAACCGACCCACATCCAGAATATTAAAAATCAGCGCCGAGTAGTAGGCCACCGTCGCCCGACCGGATTCGGTTACCAGTGTCGGGTGGGGGATGTTCTCCTGATCGAGAATGCTCTTCACCGTTTCAACGATGTCGCGGGCGTATTCGTCGATGCTGTAATTGCAGCTCGAAGCGCAGTTTGTGTGGGAGCCATCGTAATCGACCGCGAGGCCACCGCCCAGGTCCAGCATGCCCATCGGCGCACCTTCGGAAACCAGGCCACAGTAGACCCGGACCGCTTCAGTCACCGCATTGCGGATGTCATGGATGTTCGGGATCTGTGAACCCAAGTGGTAGTGGAGCAACTGCAGGCAATCCAGCATGTCCGCCTGCTTCAGCATGTCCAGGGTCTGCATTACCTGAAAGGCATTGAGGCCGAAGACGCTGCGGTCGCCTCCGGAATCCTTCCAATGGCCGCCCGCCGTGGCGGACAGTTTCATGCGCACGCCGATCACCGGCTTGATGTCGAGGGCCTTTGAGCGTTCGATGATCAACTCAGCTTCGCGTGGCATCTCGACCACAAACACACAGTTGATGCCGATTTTGCGGGCATACAGTCCCAAGTCGATGAACTCCTCGTCCTTGTAGCCGTTACAAATCAGCAGGGCTTCCGGATCGTCGAGGTGGGCCATGGCGGCGATCAGCTCCGGCTTGCTGCCAGCTTCGAAGCCATGGTGAAATTCTTTTCCGTAGGTGGCGAGTTCTTCGATGACCTGTTGCTGCTGGTTGACCTTGATCGGGTAGACGCCGCGGTAATTGCCGGTGTATTTGTATTCCTTGATTGCCGCCTTGAAGCTTTCGTTCAGGGCCTTGATCCGCGAATAGAGAATACCTTCGAAGCGCAGCAGGATGGGCATGTCGAAGCCGCGGGCCTTCATGTCCTCGATGATTTCCATAATGCTCGCCGAGGGTCCGTCGGGCTGGCCACTTGGGCGTACGCAGACTTCTCCTTCGTCGGAAATGTGGAAGTAACCATTGCCCCAGTCGCGGATCCCGTAGGTTTCCCGCGCGCGGTCAATGGTCCATTTATCGTGTAGTTTTGCGACGCCTTTCACCGTATAATTCCTCCTGATAAAAAAAGAGGGTGAACCTTACTCGATAAGGCGCTGAACTCAATGGAAATTGTGGATATTTCGGTGAATAAGTTTGAATATCTATTTCTTGCTTGTCGCAGGGGTCCGAATCAGATTCAGCGTATTGCCCCGCGGGCTCCTATCGCAGGGTTTTCGGTCTATTTGAAAAAATTCCCTTTGGATGCATCTCAAATGCGTTGACACTATATATGGTGTAATGCAACAGTATAGACCCCTATATCTAGTGGAGCTCTCAGGATTTGGTCTGCGCTTTTGCAGATTTCTCTCTTTCAAGCATTTAGAACCCGTTCACTTTATTCCCAGCTATGGAAACCAAGGTATACACGATTGGAAACAAGACTTTCGTTCTCGACAAAGACAAGGCCGAGGCCGCTTTTGACGCCAAGAAGGTGATCAATGGCCGCGATACTATGTTCTTCAACATTCTGCCGTTGAAGTATCAGTGGGCCTACGACCTGTACAAGACCATGAAGAACAACCATTGGGAGCCGGAGGACATCCCGATGCAGAAGGATGTCGAGCAGTGGCGTAGCACGACGGAAGAGATCACTGAGATCGACCGTTGGATTATCAAGATGGCGATTGGCTACTTCAGTGCGGCTGAGGGTATTGTAGGTGACAACATTCTCCACGTGACCCGTGAGCTCATCACTGCACCTGAGCTCAAACTGGTACTGGGTCGCCACGCGCACGAGGAGAATATTCACGCCGACAGTCTGGTGTACATGATCAGCTCCCTTGGTCTGAACCCGCATGAGTGCGAGGCGATGTTCGAGGACGTTCCGACCATCAAGGCCAAAAACAGCCTGGTGGTGAACAACAGCCGCAACCTGCGCCGGGATATTGACCTGACCCAGACCCGTTCCAAGCAGGACCTTGCGAAGAACATGTTCCTGTTCGGTCAGTGCATGGAGGGCACCCAGTTTTATGGCCTCTTCGGCATGGTGCTCAGCCTCTATCGTCAGAACAAGTTTCCTGGCATTGGCCAGATGTTCCGCTACACCCTGCGCGACGAGTCCAATCACATTTCTGTCTTCAAGCACTTGTTGCTGTCGCTGGTGGACGAGAACCCGGACATCTGGACCAAGGAGTTTCGTCAGGAGCTGGTCGACCTCATGAAAGAGGCGGTTGCTCTGGAGAAGGCCTTCATCGAGGACTGCCTGCCAGTGAACGCACTGGGTCTGAGTGCCGCTGAATTTACCCAATACATCGATTACATCGCGGATCGTCGCCTTGAAAGTGTGGGCCTGCCGGCCCTCACTCCCGGGGTTAAGAATCCGCTGCCCTGGCTGGCTGAGATGATGGACATCAACAAGGAGCAAAACTTCTTCGAAGGTCGCGTCACCGAATACCAGAAAGCCAGTGCCCTCGGGCTCGTCGACGACGACGACCTCTGATTCCTGTTGTTCCCGGCCCTTCCGGCTTCTCTCAATCCCGCTCAATTCCGCCCGACCATGATCAAACACGCGCCCTACGACGAAGATATCGCTCTCAAACGTTTCACCCTCGCTGCCGCCGATACCAAACCGCGCTTTAACTGGCGCGACGTGGTGGCCGACGATCCGCTTTTTTCCGACGACGTCACTCCTGGTTCCGTCAAAGTTCAATTGCACGACGAAGTGCATGCATTCGATCCGGCCGAAGTTGCCGACACCATTGGCACCGCCCTGACCAACCTGTTGTTGTCGCGCGATGCCGATGAGGATCAGATTTTCACCGAGCAGAACCGCAGCTTCGTCGCCACGGTGGCGCGTGCGGTGGCCAGCCGCCTTTGCAAACTGGCCGAACAGGGCCAGGCGCTGACCCTAAGCGAGCGTGAAATCAACGTACTGATCGAAAAGATCCTGATCGAAAATGACGCCCCGGATGTTGCCAAAAGCCTGCTTTTGCTGCGCAACTCCGGCAAAGAGCCGGAGGCCCGTCCGCTTTCGATCCGGGTAATTCGACGTAATTCCAAGGAAGTGCCCTGGGATAGCAACAAGGTTGAGATCGCAGTGCGCAAGGCCTTCCTGACCCATGGTTTTGATTCAGAACCAGCTGTCAGCGTTGCCAGAGCGGTGACTGAGCAGGTCCGCAATCTGAATATCTCCCGGGTCCACATTGAAGAGATCCAGGATCTGGTCCAGGAGGAGCTGATGCGCCAGGGGCATTTCAAGGTTGCCGAGGCCTATATCCTTTACCGTGCCCACCGCCGCAATCTGCGCGAATCCGAGGTGCTGAGCCAGGAGAAGGAAGACGCCCGCCAAGAGAGCATGATCCTCATTTCGATGCCGGATGGCTCGAACGTTTTCTGGGATGGGCTTGACCTGAAGCTGCGCATCGATTTCGCAATGATCGGGCTCGACCTGAACCTTACCAAGGACGAAATCGAAACCGAACTGCGGCGTTCGATCTACAGCGAGATGAAGGTGGATGACCTGAATAAGACCATCATCCTGAATGCCAAGAGCCTGATTGAGCGGGATGCCGATTTCAGCCGTTTTGCCGGTCGGCTTCTCCTAACCTATATTTACGAAGAGGTCTTGGATTGGAAGATCGACCGCGATGGTATCGGCAAATTGAAGGAAGCGCACCAGAGAGGTTTCCGCAAATACCTGCAGCGTGCCGTTGAGATTGAGCGCCTGAATCCGATTCTGCTTGGACGCTACAACCTTGACCAACTGGCTCAGGCTCTGGATCCGGGGTCTGACATGGATTTCGATTACCTTGGGGTGCAGACCCTGTATGATCGCTACCTGATCGTCGACAAGACCGGACGCCGCCAGAAACGCATGGAAACGCCCCAGTATTTCTGGATGCGCGTGGCCATGGGCCTGTTCGTCGAGGAAAAATCCGATGCGGAAGAGCGCATCGTCAGCCTCTACAATCTTTACAAGAGCCGCCGCTTCTGCAGCAGCACCCCGACGCTGTTTAATTCCGGTACGCTGCACAGCCAATTGTCGAGCTGCTACCTCTACAAGGTGGATGACTCGATCGAGAGCATTATGATGCGCGGCATTGCTGAGAATGCATTCCTGTCCAAATGGGCGGGCGGCCTCGGCGGTTCCTGGACCTCGGTGCGTGGCACTGGCTCGTATATCAAGGGAACCAACGGCGAAAGCCAGGGCGTTATTCCTTTTCTGAAGATGCACAACGACCAATTGGTCGCCGTCAATCAAGGTGGTAAGCGTCGGGGTTCGGGTTGTGCCTATCTGGAAACCTGGCACAACGACATTGTTGATTTCCTCGAGCTGCGCCGCAATACCGGTGACGACCGCCGTCGCACGCATGACATGAATACCGCGAACTGGATTCCGGACCTGTTCATGAAGCGCATGGAAGCCCGTCAGGAGTGGACTCTGTTCCGGGCTAACGAGGTTCCAGACCTGCACGACCTCTACGGTAAGGCCTTCGAAGAGAAATACGAATACTACGAACAGCTTGCCGAAGAGGGGAAAATCTGGGGCAAGAAGATGCCTGCCATCGACCTCTGGAAGCAGATGCTGAAGATGCTCTTTGAGACCGGCCATCCCTGGATCACTTTTAAGGATGCCTGCAATGTGCGCAGCCCGCAGGACCACTGCGGCGTGATTCACAGCTCGAATCTCTGCACGGAGATTACCCTCAACACGGGCGCCGATGAAACCGCCGTCTGCAACCTCGGCTCAGTGATTCTTGAGAACCACCTCAAGACCGATGGCTCCATCGACCACGACAAGTTGCGCGAAACCGTGCGTATCGCGATCCGTGCCCTCGACAATGTTATCGATATCAACTTCTACCCGACCGAGGCGGCCCGCAACGCCAACCAGCGCCACCGTCCGATTGGGCTCGGTATCATGGGCTTGCAGAATGCGCTCTTCAAGAAGGGCCTTTCTTTTGCCAGCGACGAAGCTGTTGAGTTCAATGACGCCTTCATGGAGGCCATTGCCTTCTATGCCTACGAGGCCTCCAGTGACCTCGCGGCCGAAAAGGGAAGCTACAGCACTTATGAGGGTTCCAAGTGGGATCGTGGCATTCTGCCGCAGGACAGTCTGGACCTCCTTGCCAAGGAGCGAGGCGAAGAGATTGAAGTGACGCGAGCCGGCCAGATGGACTGGCAGACTGTGCGCGACAAGATCGCTCGCCAAGGTATGCGCAATTCCAACGTGCTGGCCATTGCGCCAACCGCGACGATCTCCAATATCATGGGTTCCACACCCTGCATTGAGCCCACATACAAGAATCTCTTTGTGAAGAGCAACCTCTCGGGCGAGTTCATTGTCCTGAACGCGTCGCTCGTGCGTGAACTCAAGCAGCGTCAGCTCTGGGACGATGACATGCGCGACCAGCTGAAGTATTTCGATGGAGACCTGTTCAAGATCGAGCGCATACCGGATGACATCCGCAAGCGCTTCCTGACCGTGTTTGATATCGATTACAATTGGATCATCCGCGCCGCGGCCCGCCGCCAGAAGTGGATCGACCAGGCTCAATCGGTCAATCTCTGGCTCGGCAATCCGGATTTGAAAACCCTTTCCCACATGTACCGCGCCGCCTGGCGCCAGGGATTGAAAACGACCTACTACCTGCGAACGCTCGGGGCTTCCAATATTGAAAAAGCCACAGTCTCGATTAAATCAGACAAGACACTCCATCCGAAAGAATACACGGATGCCGAACGCCAAGCTTGCTCGATCGAAGCAATGATGCGCGGCGAGGAGTGTGAGGCTTGTCAGTGATTGGAAACCATCCAAGTGCGCCCTGAGGACGTTCAGTTAATTGGCAATGTGGTTGCCATCCGCTGGAGTGACGGCCGCGAGGATTTCTTCGACATGGAGAAATTGCGAGCGGCCTCACCCAGCGCTGAGCGTCGCGGCGAACCCGACATTTTTGGCCGTATTCATGGGGGTGATGGCAAAACTTCTTTTCCCGGTGTTACCGTCGATGGTTTTGACTATGTCGGCAACTACGCTATCCGTTTTGCGTTCAGTGACGGCCACAATACCGGCCTCTACAGTTTTCGCTACCTTCGGGATCTGGCCGAATCCGCATTGTGAATCGGGGATTCAGGGTTTTTTGACAGGATGCAGGTTGTTAACCTTATTCCCTTTTACCGATCTTCGTAGTATAGTTAGAGGGGGTGTTCCCTAAGTCTCTCGGGCTCCTGTTTTAACATTCACTGAGTTATGAATTACAGTCGAATTCTCTGCTTCTTCCTGTTGTTGCCATTTTTATTACTGTCGCTTGAAGCGCAGGATGACGGGCAGGAGTACCTGCCGCTTGCCGACGCGCGCATTGTTCGCGTGAGCGATGACAACGCCTTTGTCTACCGCGACGAGACAAACATCCCTCTGGAGGTGGATATGACTGTCGAGGAGGGAGACTGGATCTACTCGATGGATGGCACAGTCGTGATCACCTTTGCCAATGGTTCCAATCTTGTGTTGCAGCGCCAGGCGGTTATCTACCTGGCTGAACTTCGACAGGAGCCCTACGATGCGGAAGCCTTGGGCGCTTATGGTGCTTTACAGGCCGATCCGAGCCGCTCGGTTACCCGGGTTTTTCTGAGCGAAGGGGAAGTGCGGGGGCATACCCGATCGCTGCGCTCCGATTCCGTATTTCGGGTTAGCACCCCTGTTGGGGCCGCCGGTATCCGCGGAACACGGTTTGCCGTCAGATTGAGCCTCGACGGCGACCGCCTGACCCTCAATGTTCGTAACTACGGTGGGACGGTCATTCTCGAACGCACCTTTATCGACAGTGCCGGTCAAACAGCGATTGATGAAATTGGACTGGTGGACGGCGAGACGCTGGAATTCAGCGTTGAAGTCGATGCCGACGGAGAATTCTTTGCAGACCCATTGGAAAGCGTTGTTCGGGCCATCATGAACGAAGACACACTGCGTGAAGGCAGCGATAGCCAGGATTCGGCGGACAATGATGCCCGTGAACGCCAACAGAATGCACCCGGTTCCCCGCGGGTAGGCGCTCCTGCTCCACCGCCACCACCACCGCCGCCACCACCACCACCGCCGGATTCCTGGGCAGGCAGTGCGCGGCTGTCGGATATTTCTGGTGCTGCGCTGGGCCGATCCCTTGGGGGGGCTCCGGGCCAACCACCGGCACCTTTGGTGAATACAACCGCTCCAATACCACCCGGACTCCTGCCTGCTGCGCCGCCACCAGCGGCTCCGCCCACGCCGCCACGCCCCCGGACTCCTTCCGAGCGTCCGGGCCAAGGGGTTCCGGAAGGGCCGCCTGAGGAAATAACAATTCCTGACTTCGAGAATCCGAGTCCGATGTCCAATCGGCCCGGATCGCCCCCTGGACTGGACCGAGCTCCCGGCTTGGACCAAGCTCCTGGTCTGAACCGTTAGGTCGCGTCTGGAAATTGCCTGAAGGTCTCGGGCTCCAACACCCTTCGGATCAAACTGTTGGAGCACAGGTTTCAGCCTGACTGCCACCACTCCGCTGCGTGTTTTAACTGTCAGCGTACATTACAAATTTTTCGTTTCCAGAGAACACTAGCTAGAAAAGTCAGTTTTTGGATTTATCGCCGGCTCGATGGGCAACCATCAAGCCGGTCTTTTTTGCCCTGAAAGTGGACTTATCAGGTGTTGCCCTGAAAAAAGTAATTATATTAACCTAATAAAAATGGGCTTAAGACCCTACTTTTAGGCTAGACAAATCTCTAGGCTTTTGATTCGGTCATCAGTCTGATGTCGTCTGTTTTAGGTCGTTTTTACTCTGGCGCCCGATTGTTTGCTGGGCTTCTGTTTCTTGTCTCCGGCTTTTTCACTAGCCTGTTCGCGCAGGCTCCGGGCTTTATTTTTAGTCCTGCCCAAGAGCCGGGCCGAAGTATTATGGACCCCAATGGGGACGGCTTTGTGTCGAAAACCAGTGCCGGGTTTCAGGTCAATGACATGACCGACAGCGAGATTCCCTTCTTCGCGATTCCCCAGTTGCGCGAAGAGCCTGCGAATGATTTGTCCACGGGTTCCGGACATACGGATTTGATCGAAGATCAGCAGGGAAATCATTCCTTCATGTATTACAACCGAGCGACGGGAAACCTCCACTTCAGGATGTTGATGAAGGATCAATCCAAGGCGTCAAAAGGTTACACTTTTTTGTTCAACACCGATTTTGATATTTTCGGAACGCTGGAAGGGCGAAATCCAGGTTTCCAGTTTGAGGTCGTCTTGGAGACCGGGTTTCGAGTGTCAGTTTATAAGTTTGACCAATCCAATGGGGATGCTTCAACCCGCATTGCGGATCTGCCAATCAACGTTCATCATCAACGGTCGATATCCTACCTACACAGAGAGGGCGTAACGGGATACTTCTTCGACTTTTACGTTCCACTCGAGGCGATTACGGGCACGGAATCCAGCCCGACCGGAATTGATTTCGATCCGCTGGCCCCGTTTCGAGTTACCACAGCCACGATTACCCGCGCCCAAGGCGGGCTTATCGGGTCGCCGATTTCTGACACGGGAGGCATTGACGATGCCGAATACAACGACCCTTATCAAGGCTTGGTGGATAAGATTAAGGTTTTCCCAGAGACAACACTGGACGACCTCGATGACGATGGCGAGGGTTTCGCCCCGCTGATTGAAGAAACCAGCCCACCCCGTATCAATCGCCCACTGATTGAGGGTACCGAATCGATTTCAGGAACCTTGAGCGAAGAATCTCCGGCGACGGTATGGGTTTTCGTAGATGAGGTGTTTGTGGGCAGTACCACGGTAACGGATTACGCATGGACCTTGTCCGGGCTCGACCCGCTGGCAGAAGGGAGTGTGGTCACTGCCCGCGCCCAGGCAGGGATTAAGGAGCTATCGAGATTTTCTTCTGAAGTGATAGTGACGGCTGTTGGCGTACCCGGGGACCCTTTCGAGCCGTGCCTTGTCGGTGAACTCTCTGGAGTTACGACGAGTAACGCAAATACGATGAATGGCACTTTCCCGGGGATACAGGCTAATTCCAACCTGCATGTAAGAATCTTTTCCTATACCAGTTCAGGTAGATCCATCGTTTATGAGCAACGCCCCAGTACTTCTGGAACAGATTCTTGGAGCACAGGTAATCTAGGAGGTAATTTTTTTCAAAATGGAACTTTCGAGGTCGAAGTTTTTGACAATTCCTCGATCGATCCCTGCACGTCAAATCTAGTAACACACACAAGGTCGTCAACACCGCCCAGCCCACCGGCCATTACTACAGATCCATTGTCACCCGCTTCAACCGAGGTGGCGGGTTCTGCACCCTCAGCAACAGGGACCGTTTTTCTTTATAAAAACGATCAATTGCTCGCGGTAGGACCCGTTTCCGGTTCTGCCTGGGAGATTTCCGTTACCGGCCTGGTAGAGGGTGATCAGTTTTTTGCGAGGTATTCAACGAGTACCGACGGTTCGGATCTTGTTGTTTCAGGGAAGTCTAATCTTGTCGACGTCGTCAGTGATTCAGCTCCGGAGCCGGAAGAACCAGAGGAGAGCGACCCTCCGGCCATCATTGGAACCTATCTTCCGTCCTCCAGTGCCACCATCATCGGCTCGACCAGCGAGGGGGGTGGAACCGTAATCGAAGTATTTGTGAATGGCAGCCCGGTCGGGACGACGAATGCATCCAGTACAGGAGCCTGGCAGCTGACGGGCGTAACATTGGCGGCGGGTGATGTCATCACTGCAACCGCAACCGGCCCGGGTAAAGAAGTTTCCGAACCTTCGGCAGGCGTTACTGTGCTCAGCGGAGCATCGGCGGCGCCAATTATCGAGGACGATCTAACGATTGCCTCAGATAGTATTACGGTAACGGTTCTGAATGCCGGTACAATCCGAATCTATGTCGACGGGACTGAGATAGGATACTTTGAGGCCGCTACCGACGGAACGTACACCATCAACAGCGAGGATCTGATCGTCGAAGGTTCGGATCCGTCCGAAATCGGAGGAAACTATCTGCGCAATGAGCTCTTTAAGGGCGCAGTGGTGCACGCCACGCTGGCTGAGCCGGGTTTGGCTGAGAGTGCGCCGTCCAATACAAAGGTTGTTCAGGGGGTTGAATACTTCAGTGTTGTCCTTGAGTCGCCCGGGCCCAAGCTCGCGGGTGAACCGTTTAACGTCATTATTACAGCCCGGGATCTGGATGGAAACCGGTTCACGGAATTCGAAAACTCGGTGACGCTCTTTTCAGACCAGGTCTCCTTTACACCGGATTCCCGGGTAACAGACTCCTTCGTTGAGGGGCGCATTGTCCACTCCGTCAATGCCGAACACGGCGCAGAAGGTGTCCGCATTCGCGTGATCGACACGGACGATCCCACGGTCTCGGGCATCAGCGCTCCATTTTTGATAAACAATCCGGATGAGATGGAGCTCTTGGCTATTGACCCAATTCAGAAGTACGCTGGCGAGCCGGGCTTTGGACTGACACTGACAGGGAGCAATTTTGTTTCCACTTCAGAGACCTTCTTTGACGGTGAAGAACGCGACTCGATTTTCGTTAGTCCAAGTGAGCTCACGATGCTGGTCCTTGGTGCAGACCTGGATATCGACGGTCCTTATCCTCAGACCTTTGGGATAACCGTTCAGAATCCTGAGCCCTTGGGTACAGGCGTCCCGACTCCGCCGATTACTTTTAGTGTCGTCCAACCACCGAGTCCGGTCATTTCAAGTATTGACCCCGCTCAGGGCCGACAATGGACCAGTCTGGAGGTAACGATTGAAGGCGACGGTTTTGTTCAGGGATTGACCACGGTAAGCTTCGGTCCGGATATCGATGTCGACACTGTGACCGTCAACAGCGCGACGGAATTGGTCGCGAGCATTTCGATTTTCGGTGCCGACACAGGATTGCGGGATGTTTCAGTGACCAACCTGCGTGCGGAGACTGAGACCAGCACCCTAAGCAACTCATTTGAAGTTACCGCTGCAGAGCATTTTTCCTTTGTATTCGTGGATCCAATCCCTGAGCAACAGGCCGGTGTGCCCTTTGAGGTGACGGTCCGCGCAGTTGGCAGCGGAGGAGGATTAAACAGTGATTTTACCGGAACGGTTGATCTATTTGTATCCGGAGGCTCGATAAGCCCGGCCAAATCCGCTGAATTCATCGCCGGAGAGTGGACTGGGAATGTCACGGTTACAGAGGCTGGACTTTTGACTTTAACCGCAACCAACAGTGACACGGGAGAAAATCAGACCGGCGATAGCAATGAATTTAATGTGCTGGCGGGCAATCCGTCCCGATATCTGGTGACCGTTTCTGATACAAGTCCGACAGTCTCGACTGGGATCACTGTTGAAGCCCAGCTAGCAGATGACTGGAATAATCCTGTGCCTCTTGCCGGGCGCACGGTTACTTGGGGTAGTACCAACGGCGGAAGCTTTGCGCAAGCGACAACAGACACTCTGGCGAGCGGAATCGCCGAAGTTACCTTTACCGTTTCGGGTGCTTCGGGTACCCAGCACCGAGTCAATGCAGTTGATACGCTTGGATCCACAGGGTTGAGTACAATCGTTACAACCCAGGCGGTGGCTTCGTCAATTGTTGCCGAACAATTGGTTATTACTATGCCCGGACAGACGTTTTCCGATGGTTCAGGAAACTCTGGAAGCGCGTCCGACAGAACTGCTGGGCAGCCCTTCAACCTGGTCTCAATAACCGCCACGGACTTCGACAATAATGTGGCGGAAAGTTATTCCGGAATTAGAGAGCTGACTTACTCCGGGCCGGGAGGCGATCCCAGTTACACTATCCTCGTGAATTTCAACAACGGTCAGTCAATAACGAATCTCTCAACTCTTTTGACCCTGGCTGAGGTGGATGTTCAGTTGGGAGTGAGTGATAATGATGATGGAATTGAGGGCATTAGTTCCAGCTTCAATGTACTTGCAGGCCCTCTAGCCGGTTTTACACACACAGCTTTTAGTTCAAGTCTGGAGGCGGGCTCTGCCGGTGCCTATACTCTGGAATTAAGGGACGCTAATGGCAACCCGGTTAATGCTCCTCCGGGGGGCGTAACCATTGATCTCGGCACAACTTCCCCTGGCGAGGCGGCTGAATTCCGGAATACATCCGGCGATCCGATTATTTCTTTAACGATACCAGAGGGTGAAAGCAGTATCAGCTATTTGTATTACGATGAGTTGGCTGGAAATTATACATTGACGGCAACTTCGGATGGTCTGGGAGGAGATTCCGGTGCTGTCAGCGTAACGGCCGGTCCGATGTCGAAGTTTGTAGTGGACGGGTTTGCCGATCCCGAGCTTCGGAATTTGCCATTTGATGTAACTTTAACGCTCACCGATGGCTACGGCAACCCTGTTCCAAATGTGGGTACAAACACGATAACCCTGACCGGAGAAACGCTGTCGGTCGAGGGTGAAGCGGGTGACCTGCGCGTGGTTGGCAACCTGGTGGACGAGCCGACTGCGGAGCTTGGGAATGGGGAGACGTCGGTCCTGTTCGAAAACGTCTTCTATACAGGCTTGAGCGACCCGAGTGGTGGCCAGGATGTTCAGCTAACCGCTGTTGCCAGCGGAGGTGGGGATGCAGATGGTCTAATGGGTCAGAGCGAAGGCTTCAGCGTGCGCGATATTATTCTATCGGTGACGCCGGATCCGCTTGAGATCGTTGCGGATGGTATCAGCCGCTCGACAATCACGGTTCTGTTGACCGATGCGGATGGCATAGCAGTGGAGGGTCAGACGATCCAAATCAGCACGAGTCATGGAACCCTTTATGACGGAGCAACGGGCTTTAGCGGCCCTGAAGCATTTGTCACCGACTTAAACGGTGAAATCCAGCTGGAGCTGGAATCGACAACGACGGTGGCCATGGCGACGGTCACGGCAGAATGTCCAGGAGCTTGTCCGGCAACAGGGGAAATCCAGTTTGTGGCAGGCCCGATCAGCGTGGCCGGAACAGGTTCGGAACTGTATGGGACCGATTTGATCCGTGTGGCCAATGGCTTGGAAGCGGCAACCGTGTCGGTTCAACTGCGGGATGTTAATGGCAATGCGGTTGAGGATGAAGGCGTCGAGGTAACTTTTTCTACAACTTTGGGCAGCCTGGCCAGCGCCGTAGCAACAACCAATGCCAGCGGAATAGCGTCGACAACGCTGAGTTCTACAACCTCGGGGACGGCGAATATCACCGCATCGATCACGGATCCGGCCTTAGGCCCAGTGACACGTGAATCACCGCTGGAAGTGATCTTCAATCCGGGCCCGGCAAGCCAGTTACTATTTGCAACGATCGACGATCAGACCGCGGGTGAGCCCTTCAATGTGACTGTTACCCTTGCGGATTCCGAGGGCAATGCGGTTGAATCGACCGCTGACAGTGTGGTCGAATTAAGCG
>JBJHBN010000016.1:0-11890 GCA_050485505.1 Opitutales bacterium
GCGACGGAGTGGACTCCGCGCTCGGGACGATCGCGGCTACGGCTGGAGTTGCGGGGCTGTAAGTCGTAGGTGCGACGGTCCCCGGCGCACGGCGTGGACCAGGGAAGTGCGACGGAGTGGACTCCGTGCTCGGGACGATCGCGGGTATTTAATGATAATCTGTGAGTGGTCCGAATTCGGGTTCGAAGAGCCGGCGGTAGGCGCGGAGAGCCTGGCCGTCAGTCATTCCCGAAAGTAGGTCGCAGATTAGGCGCAGGCGCTCGTCTTCGCGGCTGGCGTTGCGCAGCCAGGCGGAGAAAGGCTCGGGAATGATGTTCAGGCTGCGGGCGTGGCGACCCAGTCCATGATCGACATAACCACGGAAGAGTTTTTCGAGGATGCGGCCTCCCTTGAATTCGATCTCCTGTAAAGGCGCGGACTTGAATATCAGGTCAATGGCGATGCGCTTGTGCAGCTGACAGACGTCATTAACCGGGCGTTCAACTGTCAGCTTGAAACGGTAACGATTGGTTTGGGCGGCCAGTGGGCCGTCACAGGGTTGCAGCGAACAGGCGTGAATGAACTGGCCAATGCGGACACTGGCCATGGGCTCGAAACCGCCTTTGCGCGTTTCCTCAATCAAACGCTCCAGAACTTGAAGTTGATTGTCACTCAGACTGCGCTCATGTTCTTCTCCCCATTCACGCAGGCGATCCGGCGTGATGAAGCCCGCCTTGATGCCATCGACAATATCGTGCAAGGAATAAGCGGTATCGTCTGCCCAATCCATGATCTGACATTCGATACTCTTGACGGAATTGAAATCTTTTCCGCGGATGCCTTCAGGCAATGCCTGCTCTCCGAAAACGAAGCTGCGGAAGGGTTGCTGTTCGTCGTAGAGAAAATGGTTGGCCGGGTAAACCATGCGACCGTCGACATCGTTGCGGAGTTCCGAATACAAAGCTTTGTATTTGAGCACACCGTCGATAAAGGCCCGGGTAGGGTTCATGCCCTTGGGCTCCTTTGGGCGGGCGTAGATCAGGCGGGTGAGAATGCGCAGGGTCTGCGCGTTGCCCTCGAAGCCGCCTTGGTCGCGCATCAGTTCATTGAGCTTGCGCTCGCCGATATGGCCAAAGGGTGGGTGGCCCAGATCGTGCGCCAGGCCAACTGCCTCGACCAGATCCGGGTCGATGAAAAAATCACTGCGCAGCCGCTCGCAGCTGAGGTTGAGGTATTCGGCGATCGAACGGGCGATGCGGGCAACCTCGATTGTATGCGTCAAACGGGTGCGGTAGAAATCGTACTCACCTGATTGAAAAACCTGTGTTTTGGACTGCAGTTGGCGAAAGGCATTGGAGAACAACACCCGGTCGCGGTCGACTTGAAAGGGGTTGCGCAGATCGCTCTCCGAACGTTTGCTCGAAGGGTGCAGGTGTTCGTAGTCGAAATCGCCGTAAAACCGATTGCTCATACTCCCTCAGGAAAGCACCTTGGCGATCGCTTGGCAAAGGCGTTCGACATTGCCTGACGTGATTCCCGCCACATTGATGCGGCCATTGCCGATCATGTAGACTGCGTGTTCTTCACGCAGTTGCTCCACTTCAGTTGGCTTCAATCCGGAAAATGAAAACATTCCGTTCTGCTCGAGCAGGAAGTCGAAGTCCTTGCGCACCCCTGCATTCTTCAGGTTCTGGACAAATAGTTCACGCATGCTGCGAATGCGGTTTCGCATGCCGGCGACTTCCGATTCCCACTGCGCCCGCAGTTCGGTGCTGTTGAGAATTGTCGCCACGATGTGTGCGCCGTAAGCCGGCGGATTGGAATACATTGTGCGCACAAGAACCTGAAGTTGACTCAATACCCGCCCGGCGGCCTGACTGTTGTCCGCGACTACGTGCAGGGCACCGGTCCGTTCCTGATAAAGGCCGAAGTTCTTGGAGAAACTGCTGGCGACCAGAAATTCCAGGTCGGCTGCGGCAAAGGCCTGCACGGCGACCGTATCTTCGGCCAGACCGCGGTCGAATCCTTGGTAGGCGAAGTCCACAATGGGAACCAGTTTGCGCTCGCGGCAAATTTTGGCGATTTGCTCCCAGTCCGCGGCGCTCGGGTCGACCCCGGTCGGGTTGTGGCAGCAACCGTGGAGCAGCACTACATCACCTTCCGGTATGGCCTTGAGCGCGTTGATAAAAGCTTCGCGGTTCAGCCCATGGTTCTCCGCATCGAAATACGGGTAGTCGTGGATCTCGAAGCCGGCGCGTGCAAAAATTGCGGGATGGTTGGCCCAGGTCGGTTTGCTCACCCAGATGCTGCGCTTGTTGAGCACCTGTGCGATGAATTCGGCCGCTACCCGCAAGGCCCCGGTTCCACCAGGTGTTTGCAGACTGGCAATGCGGCCGCTTCCGAGCAACGGGGAGCCCTCACCGAAAGCCAGTGCCTGAACCTTTTCATTGAAAGCGGGCAGGCCGCTGATGGGCAGGTAGGAGCGGTTTCGACCTGATTTGGTCAAGCGGAGTTCGGCCTCGGTGACCGAACGCAGGGCTGGGACTTTGCCGGCTTCATCCTGATAAACGCCAACGGTAAGGTTGACCTTTTCCGGGCGCGGGTCGGCACGGAATGTATCGGAGAGACCCAGGATGGGATCGGCGGGAGCGGGAGAGACCTGATCGAATAAGTGCATTTCTGAATTTCTAAAAACCGGCTTCAGATTGGTTTATGAAAATCTGGATGCAAGAACGCATTTTGCGAATAGTATCCGCTTACGGGTTGACGGACCTGATTTCAGCTGCCTTTGTCACTTTTTTGTCAATCAATTACTCTCATGGAAAAGACCCTAATGATCCTCAAACCGGACGCATTCCATAAACGCAAGGTCGGTGCTACCGTCGATCGCTTTGAACAAGCTGGCTTTGAAATCGTTGGAGCCAAGCTGATTCAGTTGAGCTCAGCTAAATTGCGTGAGCACTATGCGCACATAGCGGACAAGCCTTTCTTTCCCGAAATCGAGGACTTTATGAGCTCGCGCCCGGTGTTGGTGATGGCGCTTCAAGGCAAAGGCGTGATCGATCGCGTGCGCAGCCTGGTGGGACCAACCAATTCGATGGAAGCGGCCGCAGGGACGATTCGTGGCGATTGGGGGACCGATGTGATGCACAATATCGTGCATGCTTCCGACAGCCCTGAATCCGCCGCCGCAGAGCTGAAGCGTTTTTTTGCTGAAGGCGAAGTTTACTGAGCCTTGTATCTTGTCGTTGCCATTCTGTGTTTTCTGGGAGTGTTGATTCACATTCCGGGGATCCTGACCCAATACCGGATTGATCCAACATCCGCCTGGCTGTGGATTGATATCGGTTTTGCCGTCGTGGGAATCTTCCTTGCCTATTATTTCTGGCATCGGCACCACCAGAAAAAGCTGGAAAAGCCGGACTGACCGGGGCATCTGCTTGTCAGTCTACCGCAGCTCGAAGTTTACCGCTGCATCAGCACAACCGCCTGCGCGGCGATGCCGGCGCCTTGGCCGAGGGCGCCGATGCGCTCTTGGGTGGTGGCCTTGATGCCAACGCAGGTGGGTTCAACCTTCAGGACCGGGGCAAGGCGCTGCTTCATTGCCTCCAAGTGGGGTGATATCTTTGGGGATTCGGCGATAAGTGAACTGTCTATGTTGCCGACCCTAAATCCTAGTTTGCCCGCTTCTTCGACTGCTTTTCCCAGGATTTTCATGCTGTCGATGCCGGCGATTTCAGGATCGTCGTTGCCAAACCAGACGCCTATGTCCGGAAGACCGCAGGCACCAAAAATTGCATCGGCGAGAGCGTGCGTCAGCACATCCGCATCGGAATGCCCGTCCAGACCTTTGGCAGAGGGTATTTCCACTCCGCCGAGAATGAGCGGACGGCCTTCGATAAAGCGGTGAATGTCATAGCCGAAACCAACGCGGAATGCGGGTTGAGTATTTGATGTCTGGCCGAGCAGGTGTTCCATTAGTTTAAGGTCTGCGGGAGTGGTGAGTTTTGGGTTGGGATCCGTGTTTGCGAGTAATTGCAGAGTTCCGCCGATGGTTTCGACCGCAGACGCATCGTCTGTCAGCGTGCCTTTGGCCTCCGCGTAGGCCCGGTCGATCAATGCCCGCTCGAAGCCTTGTGGGGTTTCCATTGCCCAGAGACGGCTGCGGTCAAGGGTTTTGGCTGGTAGGGCTCCGTCGATCGGCTGGCTCGCCGCAGGCAGTTGTTTGATCGTGTCGACCAGCGGGTGGGCAAGGACGACGGCCGGATGCTTTTCCAATCCCTTGCAGACCGCCTGAATGCTCTTAGCGCGGATCAAGGGACGGGCGGCGTCGTGGATCAACACCTGCGAAACCTCCGCAGGCAAGCACGCCAGACCATGGCGCACGGAATCTGCCCGGGTTTGGCCACCCTCTGTCCAGAGAACATCGGCAGTCGGCAGCTTGGCACGGATAATGTTTGTGAGCGCCTGTCGCTGCGCGGCATCGCGGTGAATAATGACCCAGGTGTGAATGCATTGCGCCGCGAGAAAGGCATCCAAATTCCATGCGAACACCGTCTGACCCGCAAGCGGAGCCAGAATTTTGTCGCTCACCTGGCCACGCATGCGTTCGCCGCTGCCACCGGCGAGCAAAATTAGAGCTGTATGATTGGATCGAGGCACGGGATAATTCTTTGACTTCAGGGCGCGGAAAAGCAAACCTTTCGCGATGCTCATTCCTGGTGACCGTTGCCGCATTGAATCTCCAGCAAAGATCAATCTGAGTCTGTCTGTCACCGGACGCCGGCCGGATGGGTTTCACGATTTGTGGTCGCCAGTCTGGAAGACCCGTTTTGCCGATTCACTTGAAGTGGAGCTGCTTGAACCCGGACAGCCAGACCGATTGGAATGTGACGACCCGACGATTCCGCTCGACCGAAGTAACCTGGTGCTGCGTGCTCTGGACGAGCTGCGGTCGCGGACTGAGCTTCCACATGGGTTTGCGATCCGCATCGAAAAGCGGATTCCTGCCGGTGCAGGTCTAGGGGGTGGCAGCAGCAATGCTGCGGCCCTGTTGCGTTTTTTGGAATCCAGCTTTCCGCACCGAATCGACCGGGCTTTGGCTGGGCAGGTAGCTGATGCCATTGGTTCGGATTGCCGCCTGTTTCTCTCGGACGGACCCTGCCTCATGTTCGGTCGGGGGGAACACTGCGAATCCTTGCCCGAATCGGTGCGGCGGCGCCTGAGTGGTCAGCCAATCTGGTTGATCTGCCCGGATTTTGCAGTATCGACCGCGAAGGCATATTCGCTGTTTGGCCGTGGTGATTTTTTTACCCCTCTCAGCCGGGCGCAGGCGGCAGTGGAGGCTTGGACCCGGGATGTCGGTGTGCGTTGGCCTGCGGTGGGCAATGACTTTGAGAAGGTGCTGGCCCTGTGGATGCCAAGTTACTCTATTGTGCTGGAACGGCTCAATGCCCTGGAAGGGGTCCAAGCCCGCTTAACTGGTAGCGGCAGCGCACTTTTCGCGCAGGTACCGAAGCATTGTGAAGCGGCTGTAACGGAAATCTTGCATAATGCTTGGGGTGATTTAAAACTTTTGGTCCGAACCTTGCTTGAATAATTACTTGCCTCAATGGCGTCAGCGCCTTGTCTCACACTGCGTAACCGCATTGAAGCAACGAACCCATGTCCTCTACAGAATCCACCGAACGCACATTCAAAGGCATCGCCGCCGCACCCGGCGTCGCCCATGGGCCGGCGTTTATCTTTGTCAACGGGGAGGTCGATATTCCGAAGCATTCGGTGCCTGTTGAGCGTTTGGAGGAAGAGATCAGCCGATTTGAGCAGGGTTTGATGGAAACCCGCAAACAAATCAGTGCGATCCGGGCCGAGGTGCAGGAGAAGGTGGGTGAAGATGAGGCCAGCATTTTTGATGCGCACCAGCTGGTGCTCGAGGACCGCGCTCTGATTGAGGACACCATCAGGGAAGTCAAAGAGACCTCCTTCAACATAGAGTATTGTTTTCAGACGGTAGCGAATCGTTACATTGATGCTTTTGCCCAGATTGACGACGATTACATCAAGGAACGCGTTTCCGATATCCGTGACGTGACCCGTCGCATGCTCTGCAACCTGGTCGGGCATCAGGATAAGCAGATCAGTGAATTGGTGGATCGGAATATTCTGGTTGCGGACGACCTCAACCCTAGTGAGGCAGCGACCTTGGACGTGGAAAGTGTGGTTGCCATTGTTACCGAGTATGGCAGCCGAACCAGCCATGCGGTGATTGTGGCCCGATCGCTTAACATTCCCAGCGTAGTGGGGGTGCATGGTTTGGTGGAGCAGGTCAGTTTCGGCGATCAGATTTTGGTAGACGGCTTCGAGGGTGTTGTGGTTCTGAACCCCAGCAAGGAAACCCTCGAACGCTACGGTCAAATACGCAGTCGCCGGGAAGCCAAGCTTGCTGAGTATTTTGCCGAGCGCAATCAGCCCTTGATTACCAGGGATGACCGCTCGCTGCGGCTCCTGCTGAATGTTGAGGGAGTTGAAAGTGACGACATCCTGCGCAACAGCGGTGCGGACGGCGTCGGCCTTCTGAGAACCGAAATGCTGTTTCTGAGGGAGGAGAATTTTCCGGATGAGGAGGCTCAGTTAAAGGTGTATAGAAGGATCGCAGAAGCGATGCAATCGAAGCCGGTGACAATCCGAACCCTGGATCTGGGAGGTGACAAGAATCCCCATAACAGCCTGTATGGATATCAGGAGGCCAATCCCTTTATGGGCTTTCGGGCCATACGTTTCTGTCTCGAGCATCCGAAGGTTTTCAAGGAGCAGCTGCGTGCCATTTTAAGGGCCAGCGCTTTCGGCAAGGTTCAGGTGCTGTATCCCATGATCTCTTCCTGCGAGGAACTGGTTGCCGCCAATGCATTACTGGAGGAATGCAAGGAGGAACTTGCAGGTAAGGGCATTGCCTTTGATCCGGCAATTCGCCAGGGTTGTATGATTGAAGTTCCGAGCGCTGCCGTGATTTCCGATTTATTGGCAAAGCACTGTGACTTTTTCAGTATCGGGACCAACGACTTGGTTCAATACCTCCTTGCGGTGGATCGCATCAATGATCGGATTTCGCACCTCTATCAACCCAATCATCCTGCGGTTATGCGCGCCTTGAGCTTCATTTTCGAGGCGGGCAAGCGCAACGGCATACCGGTTTCAGTTTGTGGGGAGTTGGCTGGCGACCCACTTTACGCGCCCCTGCTGTTCGGCATGGGTGCGGATGAACTGAGCCTGTCCTGGAGCTCGTTACCGCAGTTGAAATTTCTTTTGCGGAGAATGCGCATGAAGGATGCCCGTCGATTGTCGGTAAAAGTATTGCGCAGCGAGAGTGCGGACGAGATTCAGGAGCATTTGAAAGGTTTCTGTGAAGAGGTCATGGGTCTGCGCGCAAGCGAATTCAGTTCTGTCTAAACATTTTTTGTATCGGTTTTATGGACATCGTCAAGGACTACTACACCTGCGATCCGGTGGTTCGCCACTACGAGAAGGCTGCTGTTCAGATCGGCCTTTGGGAATCCGAGAAAGAGGTCTTTTCGAAGCAATTCGGCCCAAATGACCGATTGATCGATGTGGGGACCGGAACAGGCCGAATCGCGCTGGCCTTGTGCGAGATGGGCTATCGGTATGTTATGGGGATCGATCCGAGCAAGGAAATGATCAAGAGCGCCCGCCGGATTGCTCGTTTGCACGAATTTTCCGTGGCATTCAAGGTCGGGGATGCAACGCGCTTGAAGTTTGAGGACAACCTCTTCGACGGAGCGATTTTCGGCTTCAATGGCCTCATGCAGATCCCGGGGCGTGAACAACGCCGCATGGCCCTGCGCGAGGTGCGACGTGTTATCCGACCCGGCGGAAGCTTTGTCTTTACCTCCCACGACCGGGGTCTGAATCGATGGAAAAAATTCTGGAAAGCTGAGCAAAAACGCTGGGACGAAGGCAGGCAGAATCCCAAATTGCTTGAATTTGGCGATCGCTGCGAAGAAACCAACCTCGGCCTCTTGTTTATTCATGTTCCCTCAATCGAAGAGGTGAAAGAAGATTTGGATGCAACCGGCTGGATCCTTGAGGCCGATCGCTTGCGCTCGCAGATTTCGAATGAATCCTTGCCGGTCAGGGAGTTTTCTGATGAATGCCGGTTTTGGATCGTCCGCAAACCCGAATGATTTTATTTGTTTGCCCTGAAGCAAGGCTGAACCAAGATCAGTCCGCTTATCTCCGATCCGCATGCAAATAGGTGAAATGAAAATCTTAATGGGTAGTGCCAATCCGGCGCTCGCCCGCGCCGTCTGTGATTTTATCGGGACGGAACCCACACACGTCACGCTCAAGCGTTTTCCCGACCAGGAGGTCTTCGTCAAGATTGACGAGAACATCCGCGGCAAGGACGTTTTTATAGTTCAGCCCACTTGTCCGCCGGCGAATGACAACCTGATGGAACTCCTCATTATGATGGATGCGGCGCGCCGGGCCTCAGCCCAGCGAATTACGGCGGTGCTGCCATTTTATGGCTACGCCCGTCAGGATCGTAAGGATCAGCCCAGGGTGCCTATAACGGCCAAGCTGGTGGCAAATCTGCTGGTGACGGCGGGAGCCAACCGGATTTTGACTATGGACCTGCACGCTTCGCAGATTCAGGGCTTTTTCGACATTCCTGTGGATCACCTCTATGCATCGACGATTTTCTATGATTACCTGCGCAAATACAGGGACGAAAATCTGATCATCATTTCGCCGGACGTCGGTGGCATCAAGATGGCGGCGGCGTATGCCGACATGCTCGGAACCGATTTTGGCTTTGTTGCCAAGCGCCGTAAGGATGCGACCAATGTAGAGGCCGTGAGTGTGGTAGGGGACGTCAAAGGCAAATCGGTTTTGATTGTGGACGACCTCACAGAGTCTGCGGGTACCCTTCAGGCTGCTGCCCGAATCCTCAAGGAACATGGCGCCCAGTGTGTGCGCGCAGCGGTCAGCCACGCTGTCCTCAACGAAAAAGGTTATGAGCGCATGCGTGAAGGTTTTCTCGATGAATTGATCACGACGGATTCGAATCCGGTCGATTGCCGCGGCCTGCCGATTACGGTCCTCAGCATTGCACCTCTGATGGGCGAGGCGATGTTGCGCGTGAACAATCACCAGAGTGTGACTTCACTGTTCCGTATCAAAGGGTTCTAGTCGAAGGGCTATCGTCCATCCGCTACGGGATCCATTGTCAGCATGCCTTTCAAATTTTTTTGGAACGTTCCCGCTCTGGAGTGGGCGATGCAGCAGTGTATTCCACTTGTGCAAACAGAGATCATTTCTTTGAATGATTTGATCCTAACCGTGTCCAATGCTACTGGTTTCACCACTAGTTTGAACTATCGGTAATTTAAATCCTATGCATATGACTCACCGTTCCCTGTTTCTTTTGACTGCCATCTGCCTGGGGTGGCTTCCTTTCACCGCCTGTGCTGCAGAAGCCGAGGTTGAGGAGCGTTTCCCGATTGATCATTCCGAATTGGATCGGAGCAATACCCACACCTTCAGCAGCTATGCGGATGTTTTGGAGCCCGCGCAGAATGCGGTGGTGTCGGTTACCACCGCGCGAATTGTCGAGACCATGCGCGGCGGCCGTGGGGGAGTGAATCCAATGGAGGAATTTCTGCGTCGATTTTACGGACTGCCGGAGGGGCCTTCCGGTTCCGACCGGCCATCTGGAGAGCGGGAGGAACGTATTGAGCGACGGGTTCCAAGCGGCATAGGCTCTGGTGTGATCATTTCGGCGGATGGCTATATCCTGACGAATAACCACGTGGTTTCAGATGACTCCGGACGCGCGGTGGATGAGATCAAAGTCCAACTGAGTGATGGTAGTCAGGTGGATGCGGAATTGGTTGGGCGAGACCGCAGAACGGATATTGCCTTGATCAAAATTGCCCGGAAAGGCCTGCCTTTCCTTAATATGGCTGACAGTGAACAGTTGCGGGTGGGCGATGTTGTCTTCGCCGTTGGCAATCCACTGGGCATTGGCCAGACTTCAACAATGGGCATCGTCTCCGCCGTCGGCCGCACCAATTTGGGCATTCTGGGTTCGGAGGGCTACGAAAACTTTATCCAAACCGATGCCGCAATCAACCGCGGCAATTCAGGCGGGGCGTTGATTGATGCGCAGGGCCGCCTGGTCGGAATCAACACCGCGATTATGTCCCAGACGGGTGGAAACATTGGAATAGGCTTTGCAATCCCCATCACGATGGCCCGTCAGGTGGTCATGGATCTGATCGATTCCGGCGAAGTCATGCGCGGCTACCTGGGGGTATCTATTCGGGATTTGGATTCTGATTTTGCCGAAGCTTTTGAACTCCCCGGCACGGACGGGGCTCTGGTCGAGGTGGTGCAGGAAGGCAGCCCTGCAGCAAATGCCGGGATTCGCCGGGGGGATGTGATTTTACGGGTGGATGGGCGTGTGATCCGCAGTGTTTCAAGCCTGCGCCTAACGGTTGCCGGTCTGCGTCCGGGCAGTGAAATTGACATAGATGTTCACCGGGACGGAGAGTTGAAGACCATTCCGGTGGTTCTGGGAAGCCTGGATGATCCGGTTGCTGATCTGGATGCACCGACCAGCCCACTTGAAGGAGTCGAACTGAAAGAGGTAACACCTGCTTTGCGCGATGAAATGGACTTGCGGGAGGACCGTGGGATCCTGGTCGCCTCGGTGGATCCGCGCTCCCCTTACGCAAGCGCACTATCTGCCGGAATGGTGATTCTCGAAGTTAACGATGAGCAGATTGAAGACCTTTCCGATCTGAGGGCCAAGCTGGTGTCGGGCCGGGTAAATCGGCTGTGGGTTTCGTTCAGAGGCAACCGTGGATACATTGCCCTGCGGATGCCCTGATATTCACTGCCCTGAATTCATGCCTGACTCTAAACATAGCCGTCCTTCGGTCCTGGTTACTAATGACGACGGAATCAACTCTGGTTTCCTGAGAATTCTGGTACTGCGGCTCGCCAGGCATTTTGACGTGGTTGTGGCTGCGCCGGCAGAGGAGAAAAGCTGGATTGGTCGTGCGATGACTCGTCATGGGGCAGTCTCGGTCGATGCTGTGGAGGGCTGGCCTTCCAAAGCCTGGGCTGTGGAGGGAACACCCACCGATTGCATTAATATTGCGCTTGGCCATCTGCTGCCCCGGCAACCGGATTTGGTGATTTCCGGAATAAATATTGGCTATAACACCACAGTACCGCTGGTTTATAGCTCGGGTACGGTGGCTGGTGCGCTGGAGGGGGCTAGCTGGGGTTTGCCGGCCATTGCCGTTTCCCAAGCCCTGGACCGGGATCATTTTTTGGCTGCGAGTGCGGCGAATGGCGATCTCCCGGAGACGCTTTCAGCGATGCTTCGGCAAACTGCGGACCAGACCGTTGGATTCGCACAGCGGCTGATACAGGACGCTTCCCGGAAAACGAACTCTGATCTGACTGTCCATAATATCAATTTTCCTTTTCCGCCATCGGCGGAGCTCGAGTGGGTGCGAACGGTGCCGGCCCGCGCGCAGACCCGTTGTTATTTTCGGAAAAGCGAAGACAGCGAGACCTTTCATTTTGCCTATCACAGGGCAGCCTGCAGTGAATCCGAGCCGCTGACGGATCGTCAGGCAGTCGAGTCTGGTCGGATAAGTTGGTCGATTTTGAACTTCGGCGAAATCGGTCGGGTCTAATCGGGCATTGATTCTTTATCCGAAGCTGCTAATTTAGTCACCTTATTTCAATGAGACATTTATTCAGATACCTTTTTCTCAGCTCCTTTTTTGCCCTTTTGGTGGTTCAGGCCGATGTCGAACGCATGGATCCGGGTCCTTTCGATGGTTTCTGGGAAATTCAGGAACCCGCAGGTGACACA
>JBJHBN010000016.1:11900-13691 GCA_050485505.1 Opitutales bacterium
CATTCGTGGTGATCGTCAAGCGGGGAGGCGACCTTTCCGGCTTTTGGGCTGGGTCGGGGACCACTCGCATTCAGAAAGGCCAGTGGGAACGCGAGGGTAATCGGCTGGTTGCCAAGTGGGAGACGGGGCACCATGACATTCTCGAGATCACTTCCGAAAACGTGATACGCCGCAAAGGCTTTGACCCGGGTGAATCGATCAACGGCAGTCCCACCTTGACCGGTCGCGGTGCCAAGGTGGATCCACAACGGCCCGGGAGCATGGCAGTTGATCGCGATCCGGCGCAACGGGGTCGGCAGGAATTGGGGCCGGATGAAGATCCGCATGCCGCGCCAGCCATTCCCTTGCGCAATGCTTTCACGGGGTTCTGGCGTGTTCGCGGTGGCTCCGGAATTATTGGCGGTGGTTCAGAGTTTTACCTGCAGCTTCAGCGCAATGGGCGTGCCATTACCGCCATGCGGGGCCGCGGAGATGACTTTGTGAATGGGCGCTGGCGGATCGACAACCAACGGGTCATTGTTGAATGGCCGGATGGCAGTCGCGACATCATTCGGGATGAAGGGGATGGCGATTACCGTTTGCTATATTACCGCTCCAGGGATGTTGCCTCCGGGCGCCCGCGTTTTTCGCGACGAGCGGAAAAGATACCGGCTGCCGAGGCCATGCGCTACTTTCAGATCGGTGAACACCAGATGTTGACTGCATCGGACATGCGCGGCATCTGGCACATCGAGGATGCTGAAGGCGATGAGAAGAGTTTTATCGAAATCGAAGGCTGGGGAAATGCCTTCCGCTACAACGTCAGCCGAACCAGCCGTTCCGAGTCGGGTAACTGGCGTCTGTTGAGTGACCGCATCGTGATCAACTGGATTGATGGTGGACGGGATGTTATTCGCCTGACGGACAGTGGCTTCATGCTGGAATCCTACGCGGACCGTGAGGACGAAGAGCCGTCCAGGGTGACTTCATCCATTTCGCGTTCATCCACCGGTAGTGGTGGTGCTTCTATGGCTAACTGAGTTAACTGCTTTCCATTCAATATTTCTTGCAAAGACCATTCGGCGAAAGCTGAATGGTCTTTCGTTTAATACCTCCCCAATACCTCAACTACCAATGAGTGATAAAAATCCCAACTCCCATAATTCCATCCTTATTAACGCGGACCAAACGGTCCACAAAATCGACCGCCATATCTATGGCCAGTTTTCCGAACACCTGGGCACAGGTATATACGGCGGCATCTGGGTCGGCGAAGATTCAAAGATTCCCAATAAAGAAGGCTATCGGAGCGATGTGCTCAAAGCCTTGATTGAACTCAAAATCCCAAATATCCGCTGGCCAGGCGGCTGTTTTGCAGATGAATACAACTGGCTGGACGGGGTAGGGCCCCGCTCGGAGCGTCCGGTTCGCATCAATACCCACTGGGGGATGGCGCGCGAGGATAATAGCTTTGGCACCCACGAGTTCATGCGGCTGACCGAATTGCTTGGTGCGGAGCCATACATTTCCGCAAATGTCGGCAGTGGCACTGCGGAAAACATGTCGCGGTGGATCGAATACCTGACATTCGACGGTGAAAGTGAAATGGCCGACTTGCGCCGCAAGCATGGCCGCGCCGAGCCTTGGAAGATAAAATTCTGGGGTATCGGTAATGAAAGTTGGGGTTGTGGTGGAAATATGCGGCCGGAATACTACGCCGATCTTTACCGTCGCTTCGCCACCTATGCGAAGAACTACAGCGGCAACCTGCTCTACAAGATTGCCAGCGGGTTCTCCGATGCGCACTACGAC
>JBJHBN010000017.1:0-5985 GCA_050485505.1 Opitutales bacterium
AGGTTAGGGCGTAGGCGCGCTCGTCCCGAGGGCGCTGGCTGGTTACCACGCTGGCTCATTTTCGCGCTGTGCAGCGAGAACCGCTTCACCTACGTGCAGTACGACTCTGCCCCTTTCATGCTTGCCATCAAATCGGTTTAGCGGCTGATTAGACCGTTTCTTTTCCATCATGTCAGAAGTCATCGCAGTTCTCGATTTCGGTTCCCAATACACACAGGTGATCGCGCGCCGCTTGCGCGAATGTCAGGTCTACTCCAAGGTGTACCGCTTTGACACGCCCGTTGAAACCCTGCAACAGGAGAATGTGCGCGGCGTGATCCTCTCCGGGGGCCCCTCCAGTGTATTTGCCCCAAACGCACCTATGCCCGACCGCCGGGTTTTCGAAATGGGAATTCCGGTTCTGGGGATCTGTTACGGTCTGCAGCTGCTAGGCTTTCTCTTAAACGGCAAAGTTGAGAAAAGTACGCACCGTGAATATGGTCGCAGTCGCCTCACAATTGACCGTGAAGGCTCCCTCTTCAAGGACCTGCCGGAATCTTTTCAGGTCTGGAACTCGCACGGCGACCGGCTGATCGGTCTTCCCGAAGGTTTCCGTCAGATCGCGCACACGGAAAACAGCGACTTCGCGGCAATCGAAGACCCCGAGCGCAGCTTTTACGGTCTGCAATTCCATCCTGAAGTATTCCATTCGGAATACGGCATGGATGTGCTGCGCAATTTCCTTTTCAAGGTCTGCGACTGCAAAGGCGACTGGACGATGGCCAGCTATGTCGATAGCAGCATCGACCGCATCCGTGAGATTGTCGGCGACAAGCACGTCATCCTCGGCCTCAGTGGCGGTGTCGACAGTTCGGTTGCGGCTGCTTTGATCGACCGTGCGATTGGCGACCAACTGACTTGTGTTTTTGTCGACAACGGTCTGCTGCGCAAGAACGAGGTGGAAGCCGTGGAAAAACTTTTTGGTGATACCTTTGAGATGAACCTGGTCGTTTCGCGTGCCGCAGATCTCTTCCTCGACAAATTGAAAGGCGTTACCGACCCCGAACGCAAACGCAAGGTCATCGGCAATTTGTTTGTCGAAGTGTTCGAAAAAGAGGTCGAAAAAATTGGCGAAGTCGACTTCCTTGCCCAGGGCACCATCTATCCGGACATCATTGAATCGGTGCCAATTGGCGACAATCCGGCGGCCCTGATCAAAAGCCACCACAACGTAGGTGGTCTCCCGGAGCGCATGAAGCTGAAAATCCTCGAGCCGCTCAACCAGCTCTTCAAAGACGAAGTTCGCCGCTTGGGCGAAGAACTCGGCTTGCCGAAAAACGTGGTCTGGCGTCAACCCTTTCCCGGCCCCGGTCTCGCGGTCCGTGTAATCGGCGAGATAACGCCAGAAAACCTGGATGTATTGCGTGAAGCCGATGCTATTCTGATCGAGGAAATGAAAAACGCCGACCTTTACTACAAGGTCTGGCAAAGTTTTGCCGTTTTCCTTCCGGTTCGCACGGTCGGCGTCATGGGCGACGAACGCACCTACGACAACGTCATCGCCTTGCGCATCGTGGAAAGCATTGATGCAATGACTGCGGACTGGGCACAATTGCCCCACGAACTCTTGCAAAAAATCTCCAATCGCATCATCAATGAAGTCAACGGGGTCAATCGGGTTGTACTCGATATTTCATCCAAGCCCCCGAGCACCATTGAATGGGAATGAAGACCTACAAATACACATCCCGCCAGTTTAAACAGAGGCTTTTGTCTTTCATGGAGGTTCGCAACCAGGACCCCAAAGTCGTTCAGATTGTCAGAGACATCCTCCAGTCCGTGCGCGAACGCGGCGATGCGGCGGTTATCGAATTGACGGAACAGCTCGATGGCTTCGAATCCAGTGCAGCTAACCTTCGCATTGCCGCCGAAGCCTTGAACAAGGGCGCACGCTCGCTGAGCAAGACTGACAAAGCATCAATCCGCGATGCCATCGCCTGCGTGCGCGCCTTCCACAAGGAAGGGTTGCCGCGCAATTGGACTGGCCGCAATCCACACGGCGCCACAGTGGGTGAACGTTGGTATCCCATCCAACGGGTTGGCATCTATATTCCCGCAGGCAACGTGCCACTGGTTTCAACGGTGATAATGACTGTGACCCTTGCCCAGCTGGCTGGCGTTCCGGAAATCGCCGTGTTCACTCCCGCCGGAAAATCTGGAGAGATCTCCCCACAGATGCTAGGCGGCCTGCAGCTATGCGGGGTCAAGGAAGTCTACCGCATCGGCGGCGCTCAGGCCATAGCCTGCATGGCCTACGGGACCGAAAGCATCGCCCCCGTCTGCAAGATCATGGGCCCCGGTAACGCCTACGTAGCGGAGGCCCAGCGCCAGGTATTTGGCTGTGTCGGTATCGATCTGATTCCCGGTCCCAGCGAGGCCATGGCGATCGCGGATGCGAGTGCCAACCCGGAATGGCTCGCCGCGGACCTGCTGGCCCAGGCCGAACACGGTAGCGGCAAGGAAAAAATCTTTCTGGTATCCTCCGATGTAGAGCAGATTCAGGCGGTCAAAGCCGCAATCAAACAGCAGCTCGGTCAGCTCAAGCACGCCGAGGCCATTCGCCGTGTGCTGGCGGAAGGCACCATGCTGATCGAAGTCCCCGGCGTTGAGGCAGCGATTGAAGTCGCCAACCTCGTCGCCCCAGAACACTTGGAGCTGCACGTTGACCGCACACTTCAAACCCGAATGATCCGTGAAATCCACACGGCTGGTGCCATTCTATGTGGACACGAGACGCCGACCGTTCTGGGCGACTTTACTGCGGGCCCTAGCCATACTCTACCGACCAACCGGACCGGACGCTTTTTCAGCGGCCTGAAGATTACCGACTTCATGCGTCGCAGCAGCATTGTCCGCTACAACCGCAATGCCCTGAAGAAAGCACGGCCGGTAATTGAAACCTTTGCCCGCCTCGAGGATCTGGACGCCCACGGACTTTCGATGGAAATCCGCTTTGATTCGGAGAACCCGCAATGAAATCCCCTGAACAATGGGCTCTGCCCCATATCCAGGCCATCCACCCCTACACACCCGGCACCCAACCGCAAGGCGATGGCTGGATCAAACTCAACACCAATGAGCTGCCCTATCCCCCCAGCCCGCGGGTTAAGGACGCGATAGCCAACGAACTGGGTCGCCTACCACTGTACCCAAACCCCACAAGCCAGCCATTGCGCTCCGCAATCGCAAAGCGATTCAGTTTGGACAACTCGCAGGTCATCATTGGCAACGGTTCAGACGACCTTTTGAACCTCCTAATGCGCGCCTTTTCCGGAGGACAAGCTGATGCCCTGCAGACCTTCCCCAGCTACTCGCTGTACCCGGTTTTGGCGGCAATTGCGAATGCTAAGCTACAGTCGGTGAACTTCGACAAGGACATGGACCTTCCGGTCGACGAGCTGGTCAAGCATTCCGCCCGTATTTGCTTCCTGACATCGCCCAATGCGCCCACTGGCGTCGGCTTCAGCAATGCCAGTATCCGTCAGCTCCTCAGCCGTTTCGACGGTCTCGTGGTGGTTGATGAGGCCTATGCGGATTTTGCTAATGAAAATGCTGTGGAACTGCTCGAGGACCACCCCAACCTCGTCGTCACCCGGACCTTCTCCAAGAGCTATGGATTGGCCGGACTGCGGGTTGGCTTTGCCCTCGCCAGCAGCGACACCATTTCAATCCTCGACCGAATCCGTGACAGCTACAATGTCAACCGCCTGTCCCAGGCCGGTGCCCTTGCGGCCTTCGAAGATCCGGACTATTATGCAGAGGTGATACGCAAGGTTATTGAGACCCGCAAGCGTATCCGTGAGGAGTTAATTGCCGCTGGTTGGGACGTCCATCCCTCGCAGAGCAACTTCCTCTTTGCACGGCCTCCGCAAAAAGTCGGTGTCAGTGGGCCGGAACGCTCGCTCAGCGCATTTGAATATTTGAATGCCCGCAAGATCCTCGTTCGGCATTTCCCCTCCAATCCATTGACAGCGGACTACATCCGCATCAGCATCGGAACGGACAATCAGATGAACCGACTAATGGAGAGCTTACAGTCATGGCAGAACAACGCCTGAGTCAAATCACCCGTAACACCAGTGAAACCCGTATCAACCTTAGCCTCAACATCGATGGTTCAGGCAAGAGCGACATTGATACTGGTATTCCCTTTTTCGATCACATGCTCGAACTCTTTGCCCGCCACGGGCTGTTCGACCTCACGGTCAAAGCCGAAGGTGACCTCTCGGTGGACTACCACCACACTGTTGAAGACGTCGGAATTGTGCTCGGTCAAGCCTTGAAAGAGGCCGTCGGCGACAAAAAAGGCATGGTTCGTTACGGATTTTTCCTGCTGCCGATGGACGAGTGCCTCGCCCGTTTTGTCATCGATGTAGGCAACCGCCCCCTGCTTGATTACCGGGTGACTTCCCAGCACCAGTTCGTACGTGATTTCAATATTCTTCTCGTACGTGAATTCTTTCAGGCCTTCGCCAACAGCGCAGGCGCCAATGTGCACATTGAGCTCCTCCACGGCGATGAACCTCACCACATTGCCGAAGCTATTTTCAAAGCCTTTGCCCGAGCCCTCGATGCCGCAACGCGTATCGATGATCGCCAGGCCGACAGAATTCCGTCGACCAAAGGCACGCTGAGTTAGGGGTGATACCACCAGTCGTTCGTCTATCCATTGACTCCAGTAGGATTTGCAGCTAAACAAGCTGTCTATGAGAAACTTGTCCTACCCCTTCGCCTTCCTGTTGCTTTCCGTTTGTCCCGCTCTGCTCCTGAGCCCGGGCCTCCTGCATGCAGATACGGGTGTATCCCCGATCAGTCCACAGGAGGTCGAACAAGCCCAGCGCGACTGGGCACTCGGCATCATTGCAATCGGCGAGCGAGTTGAGCAACCGGAATCAGCCCGGGCACGGGCGATGGACCTGTTAAACAACTTGTATGATTTCAGTGGCTCGGGCGTGCTCTTCAAGCCCACTCTGGCGGCGGACCAGCAATTCCGCGGAACCTTCACTGCAGCCCTCTCCTACTTTATCGGCGACAATCCGGATTTCCCGGAAGACAAGGGCTTCGCCCTCAATCGCTACGTCGATATCCGCTTTGAAAACACCGCTATCCAAGTTCACGGATCCACCGCCCTGGCAATGGGCAACTATTATTTCACGGACATTTACGGCGAGACCAAGAAGGTAGAGTACTCATTTGCCTACCGCCGCGATGCCCGCGGTCGTTTGAGGATTGTCCTACACCATTCCTCATTGCCATATAAGCATTGAGGGCTTCAGCCTTTCAAAACCACCAACTGATCGCCTGGTTCAAGTGTCCATGACCTATGTCGATCTGGATTCAGGTGGACTCCGCCAAAACCATTATCAGTCTCACTTTGCTTGAGCACACCAAGAGCTATTTCATTGTGTTTGCGGGCGTGCATTTCGATTTCGGGAAAAGTCAATACGGAGCCTGTCTGCAAACGATAACGGCGGAAATCCCGCAGACGGATCTCCTTACTGCTTGAATTGAACAGTTCCTGGAAAATCGGATTCAACTCACGCCGCAGAGTCACCTGCACCAGCATGTGGCTGAGAATCTGCGGTGCGAGCAGGTATTCACAGTCTGAACTCTCCACCAAAGCCACATTCAGCTCATCCAGCAATTCCAACAGAATTCTCGGTTTTTTAGACGCTCCTTCAAGTAGATCCTTGAGCACAGCATGGGCGACGAGTGTACGGGCATCGGCCTCCTGATCGTCTTCGGTCATATCGCTCGCCAGACAAATAACCACGTCAAAGCCTACAGGATCCAATGCCGCCAACTTCTCTGGGATGGTGTAGTCGGCATCGATTTGAACCATCTCTGTTTGATTCGGATGGAATCCATAGTGCTGAATGCGCTTTTGCCGCTCTTCCATTGGAGTCCGGCTGGCAATCGTCACCTTATGTCTCTGTTGAGCATAAA
>JBJHBN010000017.1:5995-13572 GCA_050485505.1 Opitutales bacterium
CGCTGGAACCCGACTCGACGAACCCAGCACCAGAATCTTTAAGTCTTCACGGCGATGGCGATCCAATGCCTTGCCCTGTTCAGGCCAGGATCGTACACACTTAGGCAACCTGGGCGGATAACCATCGGCATAGTCCCGAGCCACGTATACCAGCTTGTCACCCTTTTCGAAGCGAAAATCGGCGGAAGGATTCAAAACCGGCTTTGCAATACCATCTTCGAGCCGGGTAACCCCCATCAAAACTGCCGTCTGCAAACGCTCGGCCATATTCCAGAAAGAGGTACCCACCAACTCTTTAGGACAGTCTCTTGCGTAGATCTCATTGCCGTAGGCATGCGACAGTAATTCCCTGAAAACATGACTGATTCCGGGATGGTGAATCATCTGCGCGAGCATACGACTCACCACCTCATCACCAGCCACCGCCTCTATTGGCCCACGGTAGCTGTGCAATGCCACCGGAATCTTGCGGGCATCGTGGAGTTCCGCGACCAACAAAGGAGGCGTCTGATTCAAACCCGATAAACGCATGCTATGGGAAATGGACAGAATGGTCTTGATCGCGGCATTGTCGGATTGGCTCGCACTGCGGTGGAGACCCCGTTCCTGGGCCGGCAAAACAATCGCACTGGCATTCAGGTAGTCGACCCGCTTCAAATGGTCCAAACGCAATGGAGTGCCCGATCGGAAGATAATATCCCCCGCTTTCCACCGATCGCCCAAAAAACTACGCAGCTCAAACTTATGCGTGTGCGTAACCTGCTCAACCAACATGAGTAGCTTTAACCGTTTGACACCGACTCGGCGCAAGAACCTCCCCAGGCGATGCTTCGAGGCCATAAGTGTCCGCACAATCACAGGCGTACGACTGGACCAGCCCAGGAAGATCACATGATTTCGCACCGAAACAGGCGTCAACCCCAACTCAATCTTGTGAATTCGCTCATTCAAACCCTGTGTCAGAATCGCGACCAGCACCCCGAGAAACAACACATAGCCCGCGACGGTGACCAAAGTCGAAATCACACGGAGCATAAACCCCTCGTCGTCTCCCAAATAACCCGGATCCGACAAACGTAAGAAAGCCCACCAGATGGCCTCGAATACCGAACGAAAGGACTGATCACTGCCGAGTGCTACTAAAAATCCGAGCAAACCCGTGACGACTGCTGTTAGTGCAATCAAACCAGCTGCCACCGCCAGGCGTGCCAGGGTCCCGCTGATCAGCATCGACTCCAGCACATACTGAAGCCGATTGCGGAAGGGGCTGATAACCATCCGTGGCAAGTGTAACGGATTGATCGGTCCGGATCTCAATTTGCCTTTTTTCAAGAATCCAAATTTTTCATGAAACCGTGCAATAATCAATGGAATACTCATCGACGAATCCTGGCAGTGTGACCATCTGTAAGATTTTCGCCTCATGGGGATTTAGTAAGGTGTTATGAAGCACCTAAAACTTATTCCTACACTCTCTTTGGCAACGGCAGCCTTGTTTGTGGGATTCTCACCTGTATTTGCCGCCGACAGCGAACCGGTTGAACGCCCGCAAGTGCGTGCCCAGGCCGAACGCGGTCCCGCAAAAGCCGAAACCGTTCAACGCGGCCAACGCCAGCGACTCCAACAATGCACGGTGCCCTGCTGTGAAAACCGCCAGGTTCAACGCAAGGAAATGCGCGAACGGCGCCAGCGACAATCCGTAGACGGCCGGCGCCAAGGCGCACGAAGTGAAAGCAAAGGCCCCCGCTCTTGAATTGATTACGGAATCGAACTGTGCACACTTCCCGGCAACGCGCGTTGAAAATGTCGCCCCCGGAACCCCACAGCTCTACCAGCAAGGATAGTGATCTCATTGATGACGATCACACAATGCTGGCCATTGCCATGGGAGACGGAGTCGCATTTCGGGCTCTTTTCGACCGCTGGAAGCTGCCCCTGCTCAATTTCATCTACCGCTCCATCGGCTCCCATGCCGACGCGGAGGACCTGACCCTCATGGTATTCGAGCAGGTTTGGAAATCGGCACCCCACTATCGGGCTGAAGGCACCTTCAGTGCCTGGTTGTTTGCGATCGCCCGAGGAAAGCTCAAACACGAATGGCGCCGCCGCCAGCGACGAATCCAACCAGGCACCCTGGAAGACATCGACCCGGCAGATCCAAAAGCGAGTTCCAGTCAGGCAATCCTGGAGGAAGAAGAGCTATTGCTTGCCGGCCTGCAAACACTTCCGGAGTCCCAAAGGGAAGCGCTTTTGATGTCGGTCCATTCAAAAATGGAATCCCGTGAAATAGCAGAAACCCTCGGAGTTAGTTCCAACCACCTCTATGTCCTCATTCACCGCGCACGCGAGCAACTGAAACAATTTTTTGAAAAGCACTCATGAACACCCCTGATAAGCAGTCTGGAGACGATCGTATTGAGTCCGCTCTCAAACGCGAGATCACCCACACATCTGCCAGCCTTGAACGTCGCTTTGAAGCGATGCATCTGCGACTAACAAGGGATATTGACGGAATAGCGGAGCAGCCTCAGCCCCGACAAAAGCTCTGGTTTTTGAGTCAGTCCGTCCGTACCTGGTCTGCTCTGGCGGCATCGCTGGCACTGGTTGTTGGACTCTGGCATTTCAATACAGAGCGTCAGGATGTGAGTCCCCACGACCTCCATATCCTTGAAGGATCCAAAATCCTTCAGAACGAAGACCTTCTTACCTTAAACCAGTCACTGGAGCCCACGCTGGAATTATTCGATGATGAGCTCCTGGAATTCCTAATCGCTGTGTCCTATGAAAACATCTATTAAAAGCACCCTCAATATACTCTGTATTCTCGCCCTGAGCCTGTCTCCATTCCAACTTATCGCAAAAACAGATTCAGACCCGAACACAGAGCGCCCACAACCCGAAGGTAAACACGAACGCAATGGTGTGCCCTCAATCGAACGCTTTCTCTACCTCAGCGACGAACAGCTCGATAAACTCATGGAGGGCATTGAGCGAATCCGCGCAATGACACCAGAGGAGCGCAAGGATTTTGCGGAGGAGATGCGTTCATTCCGCAACCTCCCACCTGAGCAACGGGAGCGTATTCGCCAACGCATGCGCAGCATCAACCGTGAAGACCATGAGGACATCCGCAAGATGATCGAATCGATGCGCCCGCGCGAACGTCGACGCATGCTGAGAGACATGCGGAATATGGATCCAGAAGAGCGCATGGAATACCGCCTCAAGCGACTCGAGCAGTGGCGCCAACGCCAAAGCGAATAGAAGCATTTGGTAAAGTTCCTACAGAATCTGCGCCACTTCCTTGATACGGAGGCTACCGTCCTCGACCTCGTACAAAAGCCACTCTTCCGGTGGAGGTGGCGCCAGGTCCATTAGGATTCGCGGACCAGCCGATGCCATCGACCAGGCGCGCTCAAAAGGCACAATACCACTCGTATACAGGTAGGCCACATTCTCGTCAAGTGTCTGCGCAGCACCTGCCAGGAAACGCGCATCCTCAGCCATGCTGAGGCGACCCTCAGCCGATAATTCAACCTGACCGCCAATGTGGGCCTTGTATTTGCCTGGCTGACAACCGGCAAAGGCGGTCGCATCGCTGACCAGAATGGCCTTGTCAGCCTTTGCTGCGATGGCAGCTCGCAAAAAGTTAGCTGGCAAATGATGGCCATCTGCGATAAAACTGGCCCAGAGTCCGGGTTCGCCCAATTGGTCCCAAATAACATTGGGATGGCGCGGCAACATCAACGGCACACCATTGCCCAAGTGGGTCGACAGGCAGGCTCCAGCATCCACGACTGCACGGATCTGATCGGCGTTCGCCAGCGAATGCCCCAGCGCAACCACCACATTCCAAGCGCGGCACTGGCGGACAAATTCCGGAGCGGATTCCCACTCCGCAGCGAGGGTCAGCAAACGAATACTGCCGTTTGCAGCTTCTTGAAAGCGGCGGAACAAGTCGACATCCGGAGCACGGACACAATTCCTTGGATGCGCGCCACGGGCACCATCCTCAGGAGAAATAAACGGCCCCTCGAGGTGGATTCCCGCCACGGCTCGTCGCAGATGAGGATAGCGCCCACATGCCGTGGAAATGGTCTCCAGCAAACGCAAGGTCGCCTCAACGGAATTGGTGATCACTGTTGGATAAAACTGCAATACGCCTCTCCGGCGCAAGTATTCCGCGGCTCGAACCAGGTCCTCTACTTTCAGATCCGGATGGTTGAAGTCGATGCCCTTGACCCCGTTCACCTGAAGATCAACGAGCCCCGGCCCCAGCCAGGTCGACGGACGCTCCTCCTTACAGTCGCCGACTGGACGCAATTGAATCCCGGCGCCGGTATCATCCACCAGCCAGAGGCGTTCATCCACTAATCCTGTAACAAGCATCGCAGATTTTGTATCAGGCCTTTCTACCGTATGAATCCACGTCTAGAAATAACTGACAACTTGGGTGTTGACGCAAAATTGTGGCCGGGCAAGCAGTGCTGACAGGATCATACAGTGTAGCATTAACGGCGGCATGTTTGCGCTCTCCTGGGACCACGCAGAAGAGGTCCCGGCCACTACAAAGCGCAGGCACCGTCAAAGTCAGGGCGTGCGTTGGCACTTGATCCAGGCTTTCAAAACAACCGTCATTGACCTGTTGCTGACGGCATTCGAGGTCCAATTCAACCGGCTTGATTACTGCTTTGTCCTCAAAATCCGCCACCGGCGGGTCATTGAAAGCAATGTGCCCATTTTCTCCAATGCCCAGGCACACAATATCAATCGGCGCTTCCTGAAACAGTGCCGAGTATGTCCGACAGGCCTCTTCGATGTCCGCGTTACCATCTATCAGGTGCACCGCTTTCAGCGGGACATGGTCGAACAGGCGATCGCGCAGGTAGCGCCCAAATGCCTGAGGTGCATCCGCGGGTAGGCCGATGTATTCGTCCATATGAAAAGCCGTGATGCGATCCCAAGGAATCTGTTTGGATGCACGCAGATAGGCCAGCATTTCATCCTGAGATGGTGCTGCGCCGAAGATCATACGAATGCTTTGTCCGACTTTGGCCAGTTGCAGTATTCTGCTTTCGATGGACTGCCCTGCGGCGGCACCCATTTCCTTGCGGGTGGAGTATACGTGAACTTCCATGATTCAATTACATTTTGGGATTGATGGCTTTGAGCATGCTTAGTGCGCGGGGATTGACAGGCCGTTTACGCTGCAGCCAACCAACGCCAATATAAGCGATAGCGGCGACCGTAACGGGTAACCCGACCTCCCAACCCAAGGTAGGGGGCGGATAGACTTTGGTAATGATAAAGGTAGCAAAGCCGAAGCCAATCGAGGCCAGGGCAGAAGCAGGACCGCAGTGTCGAAAAGCAGGCAGCAAACCAAACAGCATGGGAATTGCAGTCGGCCCGATCAGCGCACCGAACCAGGAAATGATCAGTCCAATAACACCTCCAAAATACTCGTATTGCAAAGCGACTAGAAGCGTCAGGAGCGTAAAAATAAAGGTCGTAATCCGTGCCGCCTTCAATGACCGTCGTTTCTCCCGAAAACGCTTGGTCAGGTTTGGAAGGATGTCGCGGGTAATCACCGCCGACACCGTGTTCACATCCGACGAGGTCATAGACATTGTGCTTGCAAACAGCGAAGCCAGCACCAGTCCAACAAGCCCAACCGGCAGCAATTTAAGTGTTAACAGACCATAAGCCTGGTCCGGCTGCTCCAGTCCAGGCAGGATCAGAGGAGCGGCCCACATGGGCACATACAGCACCAGTGGCCAAAAAACAAAAAGGCAGCCAGAAAGAATGGCCGCATTGCGTGCATGACTTTCACTCGATGCGGAGATGTAGCGCGTAGCCAGGTTCCAAGTTCCCCCATTGTAGCTGAGCATGTTTATCAACAGAAATGCCAGAGCAAAACCAGCGGTGTATGGTTCGTTGAATAACTGGCGATTGCCGTCCGGCAATTCCTGCCAGGAAGCCAGCCAACCACTCCAGCCGTCGAAGTATAGAATAACCGCCACAAATAGAACAACCCCTGCGACCAACTGCACCAGGAACTGGGCAAAGTCTGTAAGAATAACTGCCCACAACCCTCCGAAGGTGATGTAAACCAGAGATACCCCACCCGACAGGAATACTCCCCACATAAAGGGTATGCCCGTGAATACATTCAGTAAAACTCCGATAGCCGCCCACTTGGCACCCACATCGAATAACTTAAGAACAACGCCCGCCCAGGCCATGATCTGCTGGGTTTTCAAGTCATAGCGATCCACCAGGTATTCAAGCGGAGACTGGATATGGAACTCCCGCCTCAGCCGCATCCACAGGACAGGAAAAACCCCCGCGAACAACAGAACCATCGAGCCAACACCCACTGCCCACCACACATAGATAGTAAACCCGTAGGTATAGGCGATGCCGGCATGTGCGACAAACAAGGCTCCACTGTATCCCGATACATGATGCGAAATACCTGACAGCCACCAGGGCAACTGGCCACCAGCGACAAAGTAGTCTTCAATATTGCGATTCTTGAAATAGGCCCAGACACCGATACCCAGCATCAGAAGAAAAAAAACAACCACCACCGAGAAATCCACAAAGTTGAGCCGCATAAGCGCAATGCAACGCCAGAGCCAGCCTCGGTCAAGTCCGGTTCCTCTTATAGAGCGCCGATTTTGGCTTTGCAGTAAAGCAGCCGCGAATCCAGAATATTCTGGAGATTGGGTATCTTTTTTCCTATGACTACCCTTTCTTTCGTCATTTCATGTCCTTTGCTTCCCCAAGTCCCAGCCAAAATTCCCCGCTTTCAGGTCATGATCAAGCAGACTCGGAGCTAAGCACTGCCACTCAGCAGCTTCGGGAATCAGAAGCTCAATATCGTATTCTGTTTAAAGCAAACCCTCAGCCGATGTGGGTTTTCGACCTGAATTCACTAAAGTTTCTGGCGGTAAACGAGGCCGCCGTCAGGCACTACGGATATTCAGAGGAAGAATTCCTGAAGATGACCCTAAAAGATATCCGCACTCCCGAAGGAGCGCGTAGGCTTGATGAAGAATTGAGCGTCGAAAACCGACTCCTCAAACGAAATACCGAATCCATTCATCTACGCAAAGATGGCAGCCTTATCGATGTGGAAATCACGGCCAATGATATCCCATTTGACGGACGGGAGGCGCGGCTGGTAATGGCAAACGACATCACCGAGCGCAAACAGTTGGAACGTCAGTTTCTTCGCGCCCAGCGCATGGAAAGTGTAGGGACTCTGGCTGGCGGCATTGCACACGATCTCAACAATCTCCTATCTCCCGTGTTAATGGGAGTCGACCTTCTCATCCATCACAACCCCAGTCCTGAGAGCCGGCAGCGAATATTGGAAAGCATCGATAAAAGCGCTCACCGAGGTGCCCGCCTGATCAATCAGGTTTTGTCGTTTGCTCGCGGCGTGGAAGGCGCACGGATCTCTATCAAACTGGAATCCATTGTCAGGGAGGTGGAATCGATTGTGTCCAACACCTTTTCGAAAAACATTCACCTCAGCACTGAGATCGAACCAAACTTGCATCGGGTGGAAG
>JBJHBN010000018.1:0-13445 GCA_050485505.1 Opitutales bacterium
GCTTACAGGCATGGTCTACCTTTATATGACCTACCCCTTTGCCATTAACATCGCGTCAGAGATGCTCGGGATGGACCCGCAGGAAGTCGAAGAAGACGAAATGGTTAACGATGTGATCGGGGAACTCAGCAACATGATCGTCGGTCACTTCAAGAATCAGCTCGACGAACATGGCTATGGCTGCCGCCTGACTATCCCTTCCATCTTACGCGGCAGCAATTTTGAGGTAGAGCCTGTCCGCTCGGCCTCCCGCCAAGTCTATTATTTTTCAACACCCGACGATCAACACCTGATTTTTGACCTGCTGATGCAGCCGGGGGATTAACCTATTACAGTTAACACTTTCCATTTCAGCAAAGCCCAAATATGAAATTGCTCACCGTAGACGACTCTAAAACCGTTCGCATCATTGTTCGCAAGGCTTTCAAAGGTTACGACCTGAACATCCTCGAAGCCGCCAATGGAGTCGAAGGCCTTGCAATAGCAGCCAAAGAAATGCCGGACCTGATCCTGCTCGACGTCACCATGCCGGTGATGGACGGAATTGAGATGCTCACCAAGCTCAAATCCAACCCACTGGTCAAAAACATCCCGGTCATCATGCTCACGGCCGAAGGGGGACGCGACACCGTACTAAAGATCGCAAAGATCGGTGTCCGTGACTACATGGTTAAACCTTTCAAGGAGGACGTGCTGCTCGACAAGGTCGGACGCATTCTAGACCTCAAACTGGTTGGAGAAGAAGTCGAAGCACGCCGAACCATTCTGGACAAAGTGCAACTGCTAATGGTTGAAGATAAACCAGCGATTGTGGAACAAGTTCGCGAAGGTCTGAAGCACACCCCCTGGGAAATCCACCACTCCACCAACACTTGGAACGCCGTCGACTTTGCCCAAAACAACACAGTCGACTTGTTCCTCGTCAGCTTGAATCTGCCTGAAGACTCATCCTTTGAATTGATCCAGATTCTGCGCAGCAACCGCAAAACGAAGAGTGTCCCGGTTCTGGCGATGGTGGTCAAAACGGATAAAAACCGCTACGCCAAAGCCCAACAAATGGGATTTTCGGGCATCGTCACCAAACCGCTGGAAATGCTTGAACTGGAAGCCCGGGTCGCGCGTTGCATGAATTTGGACATGTCGCCCCGCTACTATAATTTCGAGCAAAAATACATGGTCATCCGCTTTCCGGAGAAACCCTCGGGCATCGATCTCTCGGAAATCTCCAACAACCTATCAAAGAAACTGTCCGAGGCCGTTGATTCAGGTCTGTCCCGTATCATCATCGATCTTCAGGACTGCAAGAGCCTGGAAGTCGGGATCATCAAGCAAGTGCTGCAAATCACCCAGTCCTGCCGCGACCTTTCACTCGAACACGCTTTGGTCGGCAATGATTCTATTGTAGAACAGGGCCAGAGCTTCGAAGAAACCAAGAACTGGAAGGTCTATCAGTCCATCGAAAGTGCTGAAGAGCTCCTTCAGGTTCCCGTTTCCTGATTCGTTCCACATCCCATTCCAGACCGCAAACGTGGGCTCAGACATAACCAACGAAATCTGGCAGAATCTTCAATCTGAAGCAGCACTTGCCTCACCAGGTAATGATGAGGCGCTGCTTCCGGTCTATTCACTGCTCGGGGATCTGACCGAATCAATGCAGGAGTCTGAGCCAGGCTTTGCGGACGCGATGAAAATGCGCGAAGCCATAGAGGAGCTCTTCCTCTCAGGTGGAACATGGACGGAGTCCATTCTTTCCGACTTAAAAGGCTTTTTAAATCCAGAGTCCAAGACTGCGAATACGGTGTTACCTGAATCGGAATCAGATTCAGGGGAGCTCGAAACACCGGCGGCCCGTACGGAGTCAGCGATTGAAGAGGTTAATGCATCTGAAACCGATGTCCTGATGATTCTGGATCTGGGCGAAAACAGCGAACTGTTGGAGGAATTTGTCAACGAAGCCATTGAACACTTGGATGAAATTGAAAATGCGCTGCTTAAAGTTGAGCACAATCCTGAAGACGAAGATTCCATCCACTCTTTGTTCCGTTCATTTCATACGATCAAGGGTGTATCCGGATTTCTCGAGCTGATCCCGATTAATAAACTGTCGCACGATGTTGAGTCCTTGCTGGACCTCGCCCGCAATCACAAACTGGTGCTGGACAGCGACATCATTTCCGTCCTGCTGCAATCACGGGACCGTCTGTTGCAACTGGTGCAACAGGTTCAGATTGGTCTTCAAAGCAACAAGCAACCCGACGCGCTGATTGCGGTATCCGATTTGATAACCGCCGTAAGACAGCTTGCCGTATCCGCTCCGGGCACCGAGACAGCAAACACAGCAGATCCAACACCCGATCCTGTCGAAGCGAAACCCACAGAGTTTCCACAAGCGCCAGAACCGACAAACACAAAGCCGTCCGCTGCGCCCAAAGTTGATCGCCCATCGGAGGCAGCCAGGCAAGGCCCCTCTACGCCCCCACCCGCAGCAGCGCCTCTACAACAAACCGCTCCAGACAACAAGCCGCTTGCCGAAATCAAGGATACCTCCATCCGCGTCAATATCGACAAGCTGGATACCTTGGTGGATTCCGTGGGCGAACTGGTAATTCTTGAATCGCAGCTGCTCAACAGCCTGGAAGGCATTGATCGCTCTGATAACAGCCAGTTGCAAAAGCAGTTGAACCAACTTCGACGAATTGTCCGGAGCCTGCAAAACGATGCCCTCGCCATCCGCATGGTCCCCGTGCGCCAGACATTCCGCAAAATGGAGCGCCTTGCCCGGGAGTTGAGCCGCAAACTGGGTAAGAACGTAGATTTTATCCTCACCGGGGAAGACACCGAACTCGACCGCACGATGGTCGAGGTTATCGGCGACCCATTGGTTCATATGATCCGCAATGCCGTTGACCACGGTCTCGAAGATCCTGAAACCCGTGTCCGCAATGGCAAAAGTGAAACCGGCACGATCAATCTGTCCGCATTTCATCAGGGAGGTTACGTGGTTCTTGAGCTCCGTGACGATGGACGCGGCCTCAACGCTGAGCGAATTCACAGCAAAGCGATCGAAAAGGGTCTCGTACAGCCGAATCAGAAATTCACCAATGAAGAGATTTTTCACTTCATTTTCCGTCCAGGCTTCTCCACCGCGGAAAAATTGACCGATGTTTCCGGACGCGGCGTTGGCCTCGACGTGGTCCGAAAAAATATCGAAGGACTGCGCGGCAAGGTGGAAATCAAATCGGAAGATGGTCAAGGAACAGTATTTTCCATCAAGCTGCCGTTGACCCTCGCAATCATTGAAGGCTTGGTGGTAAAAGTTGCCGGTGACACCTACATTCTACCGGCCACTTCGATCCGGGTTGCCCTGAAACCGGAAAAAGCACAATTGAAACGCATCCATGGCCGAGGTGAAACCCTTTCGATGCGAGGGGAAATTATTCCACTATTCTACCTCAGTCATATATTTGATTCGAAATCCTCAGTTCGTAACGCCAATGACGGTATTGTGGTGGTCATCGACGCCTTTAATCGCACCTACGGACTGGTAGTCGACGAGCTGATATCCAAACAGGAAGTCGTGATTAAATCGCTCGGACCAGTAACCAAAAACCTGCCGGGCCTGCTCGGCGGTGCAATCCTGGGCGATGGTTCCATCGCTCTCATCGTCGACCCGGTGAATATCGTCGACCGCGATGTCAAACAGAGCGTGCGGGCAAAGTAACGAGTGCTGCGACCAACCGCTTTTGTAAGCAGCAGGTAAAAGTTGCCGATTGCGTTCCTAGAGAATGCTATCAGAGCAAAATAGAACTTTTTATCCTCTTGTAACAAAACAGCTTACATAATTCCTTAACAATTGCGGCATACCCACTGCTAAGACCGTGGGCATGTTGGATGCAATCTTTAGTGGAACCAATTATGTGGCGGCGAAGCAGATGCTGGATGCTGCCCAAGTCCGTCACCAGGCGATCACTTCAAATATTGCAAACGTTGATACGCCGGGATACCAACGGGTCGACCTCAAGGACGACTTTCAAGTCGAACTGAACCGACTCATCGCCAATGGCGACACCAACGCAATAAGACGCCTTGAAGCTGAAACTGGAATAGCCGATCCCAACTCATCCAAATCAGGCATCAATGGCAAAGTTCAGCTCGATAAGGAGCTGATGGAGATGAACCGCAATGCCTTGCAATACGAAACGCTGACCCAGTTTGTCAGTGGCTCACTTCGCCACCTGCGCATGGCGATCACTGGCCAACCGCAACGCTGATAGGAAAGGAACTGGACTATGAGTATGATGAATCTCATCCCCGGAATACAATCGACTGGCTCGGCCTTGGATGCCTATCGCCAGCAGCTTGAAATCGTCGCTCAGAACATTGCCAACGCACAGACGACGCGTACGGAAACCGGCGGGCCTTACCAACGGCAGCAAATCTCTTTTGAATCCTATCTGCACGACACAGGAACCGGCATTCGCATTTCAGAAATCGCGGCCGACACGCGCCCGGGTCCCGTGGTCCGCCAACCGGATCATCCGCACGCCGACGCCGAAGGCATGGTGCAAATGACCAACGTCAATGTTGCCCTCGAAATGGTCGACATGATTACGGCCTCCCGAGCCTACGAAGCCAACCTTTCTGTAGCCAAAACCTCCCGCGACCTCGCTCAAAAAGCATTGGAGATCGGGCGCTAACCCCCCACTCGACTGAACCATGGACGCTCTATCTGGAATCATCGCTCAAAACCCCGGTCTGGGATCGGTTCAACAGAATCAGATGCTCTCGCCACAGGCGATGGAGCAATGGCAAAACCTGCTCCAAAACACGACTGCCGGGAGTCCCGGCTCCATGGTTGCCGAACCGACTGCCGGCCAGAGAGTCATGCGCAGCCAAGCCGGCTCGCCCATTTCCGGGATGGTAAATGACTTTGTCCGCAATGTGGACGGCAAACTCAAGGAAGGCGAAAACCTGCGCACCGGTTTACTCAGCGGAGAGCCGGTCAACCTCCACCAAGCCACCATCGCTCTCCAAGAGGCCAGCGTTTCTTTCACCCTCATGATGGAGTTCCGCAACAAAATCATGGAAGGTTACCAGGAACTCATGCGCATGCAGATCTAGCCCCCACGAGGACTCAATTAACCCATGCAAACCGCTATAAACAACGTCGTTGCCATCTGGAATCAGATTGGAATCAACCAGCGCATCAGCCTGGTTCTTTTCATTCTGGGCACCATTGGTGCGATGATCGCTATCGCCATCTGGGCCCACCGGCCCCAGTACCAAATGCTTTTCGGAGGCCTATCTGCCCAGGATGGATCGGAAGTCGTCGAAGCTCTTGAAAGCCGTGGAATTCCCTATGAAATTCGCGGTGGAGGGACTGCGGTTTACGTTCCTGCCGGAGAAGTGCACAGGGTCCGAATGGACCTGGCGGGCTCAGGGATTCCCTCCGGAGACAGCGTCGGTTACGAAATTTTTGACCGGGGCTCCTTCGGGGTCAGTGACTTCGTTCAGCGCACCAACTACGTCCGCGCAGTCCAGGGTGAGCTGTCCCGTACCATTTCCCAACTCAACGGTGTGCGCTCGGCCAGAGTCATGATCGTGGTTCCGGAAAATCGCTTATTGGTGACCAACCCCGACATCATCCCGACCGCCTCCGTCCTGGTCGACCTGGGAAGTGGTCGGTTGAGCCGCCCGGCGGTGCATTCGATCCGCTCGCTGGTCGCTAATTCGGTCGAAGGCCTTCAGCCACGCGATGTGGCTGTTGTCGACAACCACGGTAATGTTTTGTCGGACGACCTCGACGATGACGACGGCGGGCCGTCCAACGTCGCACAGGTGCGCCACCGCCAAAACGTTGAAGGCTATCTGGTTGAAAAAGTTGAGAGCATGCTCAGCCAGATTCTGGGACCCAACCAGGCGGTAGTAAGGGTCTCCGCAGACATTGATTTGCAGTCCCTAACCATAACCGAGGAGACCTTTGACCCCGAAAGCCAAGTAGTGCGTTCGCAGACATCCACTGAAGAATCCAGCACAGCCCGTGAAAGCCGCCCACAGGGCTTTGCCGGAACCGCTGGCAACATTGATGGCATGGACCCCGAAGGTGTGGCGCTGACCACATCCAACACAACAGGCCGCGAACAACGCACCCGCAATCAGACCTTCGAAATCAGCCGCGCACAAGTCAACCGGGTACAGCCAGCTGGCGAGATTCGCAGCGTCTCAGCAGCCGTATTCGTCGCGCCTCGCCCACCCATCGGTGATGCTCAGGAACCGACTCCCCGCAGCCAGCAGGAGTTGAACCGCCTCCGCGACATGATTGCCCTGACCCTAGGCATCACCAACCCTGCTGATATCGCACGCCTTGTATCTGTGGAAGAAGCCCCTTTTTCAATTCGTGGCGGCCCGGCGGTGCAAACCTTCGAGGCGGGTTGGGACCTGAATCAGATCCTCGGGCTGACGCAAGACTTTGCTCCCATCGGACTGGCTCTGGTCTTCTTCCTGATCCTGTTGCACATGTTACGACGGACCCGGTCTGAGCCTATCTTCGCTCCTTCCAATCGACAGGAATCTGTAGAAAGCACGCAGAACGCGGATGATGCCCCCATTTCGCCCGAGGTTCTCAACGAGCTTATACGTCAAAAACCTGAAAATGTAGGCACCGCACTTCGTAACTGGGTCAATCCCAACCGTAACACCTAGGGCGCATGAATCTCGATGATTACAACAATCTGTCACGACTGCAAAAGCTCTCAGTCTTTCTTACCTTGGTCGGGCCTGAATCCGCAGCCAAGATTCTGAGTCATTTTGACGATTTTGAAATCGAGCAGATTGGCTTGGAAATGACTCAAATCGAGCTGGTTGAAGAAACCGTACAACAACGGGCTTTTGAAGAATTTGCCGAGGTTATTGGCGAAAGTATCAACTCTGTATCCGGAGGCTATGACATAGCACGCGAAACCATTGAATTGCTCAAAGGCCCTTATCAGGCTGAGCGCTTCATTTCCAAACTCTCCCCCACCCGCAACTCAAGCGAGGTAATCAAGGAGCTCAGCGAAATGGAACCCCGGCAAATATACAATGTGGTCCGCACCGAGCAGCCGCAAATGATAGCATTTCTGCTCTCCTATTTGAATCCACGCAAGGCCTCCCAGATCATCGAACTGTGCCCCAACGAATTGCGGACAGAAATTACTCTGCGGATGGGTACGCTTGAAGCCACCTCGTCGAACACCATCAATACTGTCGTCCGGCGCCTTGAGCGTCACCTCGACATGAATGCAGGCCAAACCATGCACAAAATCGGCGGATCCACCCATCTCGCGGATGTGCTCAATTTGCTCGACCGCAACATCAGCAAGCCCCTGCTCGAACGTATCGAAGAGCAGAACGCAGCGCTCGGTGCCAGTGTGCGCAAACGCATGTTCACCTTCGACGACCTTGTGCGCCTCCAGGTTGTAGACCTCCAGCGCCTGCTGCGCGAAGTCGATGCGGCCAATCTCGCTCTGGCATTGAAACCGGTCGGTGCGGCTTTGAAGGAAAAGATCATGCAATGCATGTCCAAACGGGCGGCCGAAGCCCTGCAGGAGGAACTCGAATTTATGGGTGCCGTCAAACTGCGCGAAGTGGAAGTCGCGCAGGAAGGTATTATCGGCATTGTCCGCCGCCTTGAGGAAGAGGGTGAAATCTCACTCGACGGGGAGGGTCAGGAGTATGTCAATTGAGGTCCATCGTGTCGAACTTCCACACCGCGCAGAGGCGTTGGTCAGCATCACACCTCCGGCACTGATCATTGACCATCTCAGCGACGAGGAGCGCAACCGCGCATTCGAAAAAGGCTACCGTGAAGGTTTCGACCAGGCCGCACAAAGCTTGAAAAAAGAAATGCGGGAAGAGCGCCTGCGCTGGGAGCAAGACCTCCAGCAGGTTCTAAATCAGCTGCAGCAACAGGAAGACCAACTGGCCAATCAGGTTGAACAGGCACTCGGACAGCTCGTTCTGAGCGGACTCAAGCGGATCATCCGTGATTTTGAACCGAGTGCGGAACAGCTACATTCCATCGTCAGCGATGCCTTGGCTACTTACCCGAGGGAGGAGGCCAACTTGATCATTCTGCTCAACCCTGAGAATTGCGAACTGGTGCAAGGCTTCGCAGATGCATGGATATCCCAATACCCCGGATTACAGTTTAAGGCGGACAAAGCTTTACGACGTGGTGACTGCCTGGTGCAAGGACGCTACGGAACAACCGATGCCCGGATGTCAACCAAGCTCAAAAACCTTGAAGAGAGCCTCAGCCAATGACTCCCAACCCTCGGTTTAAATCGATCCTCGACGGCTTCAACCGTCAGCTGGACAAGGCCAACCTAGTCAGCCAGACAGGGCAGGTTTCCGAGCTGCGCGGACTTGTCATAGAAGCCGATGGTCCCGGCGCGGCAGTTGGCGATATCTGCGCCATCTACCCGCAGAACGGCAAGAAACCCTGTCATGCCGAAGTAGTCGGATTTCATAACCACCGCTTGATGCTCATGCCCTTGGAGGACATCCAGGGCATTCATCCCGGATGCAGGGTCATTCCAGCACCCATGTGGACACGTATTCCCACCGGATCGGATTTGAGGGGCCGCATCCTCGATGGTCTTGGACGGCCACTCGACGACGGGCCGCTTCCCGCCTGTTCGGACGAACACAGTCTGCACCGACAACCACCCCACCCCCTCAAGCGTCAGCGGATTCGCGATCCCTTCGTTTCCGGCGTCCGGGCAATGGATCTATTTACCCCCATTGGCCGCGGCCAACGCATCGGCCTCTTCGCCGGCACCGGGGTCGGTAAAACCACCTTGCTCGGTATGTTGGCCCGCAACAGTGAGGCAGATGTCAATGTGGTCGCCCTTATCGGTGAACGCGGTCGTGAAATCCGCGAATTGGTGGAAAAGGATTTCGGTGCCGAAGGCCTCGCTAAGTCTGTGGTCATTGTCGCCACTTCCGACAGTCCGGCCCTGGTCCGCTTGCGCGCAGCCTTTCTGGCGACCGCCATCGCAGAGTCCTTTCGCGACCAGGGAAAGAATGTCCTTTTCATGATGGATTCGGTCACCCGCTTTGCCATGGCCCAGCGCGAGATAGGCCTGTCCGTAGGTGAACCACCGGCCACCCGCGGCTATCCTCCGTCGGTCTTCGCCCTCTTGCCAAAACTACTCGAACGCACGGGTGCCGGCGAGTCAGGCACTATCACCGCCTTTTACACCGTTCTGGTCGAAGGCGATGATATGAATGAACCGATCGCCGATGCGATCCGGGGTATCCTCGACGGACACATCGTGCTCAGCCGGGCGCACGCTAATGCCAACCGCTTTCCAGCAGTGGATGTACTCGACAGCATCAGCCGCTTAACTCGGGATATCTGTAGCCCGGAAGAACTCGAACTTCTTTCCAAAGCCCGTGACAGTCTTGCACTGTATCGAAAGAACGAGGACTTGATAACCATTGGTGCATACGCAAAAAACAGCAATCCTCGTCTCGACAGGGCAATCGAACTCCACGAACGTATTGAAAACCTGCTTCGTCAGGATGTAAACGACCGCTCCAAACGCACTGAGGCCTTTGAACAACTGCGAAAGTTACTGGTATGAAACGTTTCCATTTCCCCCTACAAAGCTTGATCCGCCTGCGCGAACACCGCCTTGACGAAGCCCGCGAAGGCGTGCGTAAGGCAACGGAAGCCTGTCTCGAAGCGACCCGGGTTGTTTCCGAATCCGAGCAAAACATTCGTAAATGGGAAGAGTCCATGAATGAGGTATTCCTCCAGAAGTCCTTCAACCCCCACCAAGTGGCGTCCAACCTCGACCACCTAAAGGTCCTGAATGCGGAACTGCACACAGCACAGGAACACTACCGTCAGGCTGTTCAGAAGGAAAGCGATGCAATGCAACGCCTACGGCTCCGCAAGATGGACTGTCAGGCATTGGAGCGGTTAAAGGAAAAGGCCTGGAACGATTACCAAAGGGAACAGCGACGCTTTGAAGAAGCTGAAGCTGAAGCCTTTCACAACGCGCGCAAACATCAACTGGAGTGCAGGTAAACATGGCGCAAAAAAAACTCGTCTGGCTATTGATCTGTATTGGTTTTCTTCTTAGCCTTGGGACCAACCTTGGACTACTTTACCTGCGTCAGGACGCCTGGCTGCCGGAAAACGCAAAACTCAATCTGTTTGCGGATAAAGCGCCCCCGGAAAAGGAAACTGAAGAGAGAGAAGGAATCGATTGGAACGAATGGATGATTGGAATCAACCAACTGAATGACCTTACCACAGAACTCAAAACCAAGGAAACTCAGTTGGCGGAGAAAGCAGCGAGCATCGCGCGCGCCGAAACCCGTCTGATCGCAGAACGTGAAGAACTCGAACGCGCCCGGGAAGCACTCGATGAACGCCTGGAGGAGATCGAAAACCTGTTTGTCCGATTCCGCCAGGCCGAGCGGGCCAACGTCCGCTCCCTTTCCCGGATGTATGCCGAAATGAACGCCCGGGCAGCCGCCGACCTGTTTAAAGAACTGCAGGAAGACCTGGCCGTGAAGATACTCAATCAACTGCCCCAGGAGAACGCGGGTAACATTCTCCAGGAACTGGCGTCCCGCGAAGGGGAAGATGCACGCCTTGCCGCACGCCTGACCTCAAGGATTCACACTTTAATCAATGACGACTGATGCTCCTCAACCTGATGCCCTTCCAACCCGCTGCTACCGCCAACATAAAACTGAGTGGATCAGCGGACATGCCATCCCCTGAAGGCTCGCTTCAAGGTTCCGGAAAGTCGCTGCAAGGAAACTCAGAACCTCTGCTGGAGCAGTTTCCACAGTTCGCCCAATGGCTGGAAGAGACCACCGCCGAAACTCCCGCCAAGCCGGAACAAGTACCGGAATGGATCCAGGAGATGCCTCAGAGCGTCGTGGAAGAGATTCGCGAAGTCGTCGTTCAACCGGATTCGCCCGACGAACAGGATGCAATCGCCATTCGGGTTCTCAGCGCCGGATTGACCCACCTGCTGCAACAACAAAGTGAACCTGCAAGCAGTCAGCCGATTCAGGAGTCCATCCGTGAGTGGCTAGGTCTCCCTCAAGCTCAAAGCGCTCCGGCGAACCCGCCTCAGGCGACCAACCTGGACAAAACTCCAGAGACAGAAGTTACCTCAACTCAAGCCGTGCCCCCCTCCTCACAGAGCGAAACCAGCACTCAAGCCACGACCTCCACACAGGCAACACCCTCAGCTGCCACCTCTTCCACAACCGACACTCGTCCAAACCGAAACACCGGCATTACCCCGCTCCTGGATCAGAAACATCAGGTAACCACCCCTTCAGCCGCTGACACTCCAAAGCCACCAACGACCACAGAGACAGCCCGCCCAAATACGAACATGAGCGCCCCTCAGCATGCTGCGGATCCCTCTCCAACAACACCCATTCAGGCTAAGCTCCCACCGGCTTTGAACTCCACCGCCAAGACTCAATCGCCCAACATAGTCGCTCATACAGAAGGTTCCACGCCTGCCACCCAGGCGAACACCGCCGATCCCAAAGGCATCGTTTCGCGAACAGATCCTCCTGCAAGTAACCCCGGTTCTGTCAGCCTCGGCCCATCGACCCCTCAAGACAAAGTCGCGTTGGCCCAGGTAATCAGTCAATCACTGGCGGCGGCAGCTGCAAAAAAGGAACAAACTCTGCGGACAGATGAAGCACGCACGGAACGAACTATCCCCTTCGCAAGCAGCTCGCAGACCCAGTCGACAAAGATTGCCGACGTTCAGGCACCGGAGACGCCACTGGCACCGAAAAATTTGCCTTCCCGAGGGCCTGAACCTTCGGCTAAGACAGCTTACGACAATTTTTATAACACTAATAAGCAAGCCCTTACACACGAACAAAACACTAATGGCCCGCGAGATGCTTTGCAGTTAGAACGTATGCCGACGTCGCAACAATCCAGCACCTTACCTCGCTCCGAGACGCCAAGTTCCGGACGTGAGTTTGCTCTGGATTCGGCGCAGATCAACCGTCCTGTAGCGCAGGCGGCGACCCCTTCCGGAGCCCAAATAAGTCGTCCTCAAAGCGGCGTTTGGACCCAGCAAATCTCCGAAACCTGGGAACGCATGCGCACCGATGGTGTTTCCCGTATGACCGTTCAGATTCAGCTCAATCACAACGAAAGAATTTCGGTCGAGCTCAGGGTCCAGGGTCAAAACGTGCAAACCCGCTTCTTCACCGAATCGGAGGCTGTGCGCCAAGGGCTTCAACAGAGCTGGGATGAATTAACCACGCGTTTCGCGGAGCGCGGAGCCCGGCTCGAATTGCCTCAGTTTCAGAATTCAAATCCATCAAATGCATTCCGTCAGGATTTCGGGCAGCAACCATCGGGCGGAAACAGCCCACAGTCGCGACAAGACAACGACAAAGCGGCCGAATCTTCAAAGTCTGCCACTACTGAGTCCAAAAATAACCCTTCCACCGCCACCAACGCAAACTCAACCCTTTCAGCCTGGGCCTGATCATGGATATTACCGCACTTCAATCCGCCGCAGGATTCAACACTACCGGCAACACACAGCAAACCGGCCCCAACAATGATTTGGGCATGTTTGATTTCCTCAAGCTGCTGACGGTGCAAATGAGCAATCAGGACCCCCTTAGCCCGATGGACGACATGGACTTCATCGCGCAAATGGCCCAGTTCAGCAGCCTTCAGGAAATGAGCCGTATGAACAATCAGTTCAGCGCGCTGCGGGACGAGCAATCCTGGATCAGTGCCCAACAGTTCATAGGCAAGGAAGTCACCTTTGTAGACAGCGATGGCAACAACCAGAAAGGTGTTGTCAATGGCTCCTCCAGAGAAGGCAAAGACATTTTCCTCCGCATCGAGGGCAATCAAATCCCCATCACTTCGGTTCATCAGGTAAATCTGGTCAACAGCTGATTCAAACACTCACAAGACAACGTCTAAATCAAAAAAATACTATGGCACTCATCGGCTCACTATCCACAGGCGTCTCCGCAATGAAATCTTTTGTCCGCGGAATGGACACCATCGGTCACAATATCGCAAACGTGAACACCATGGGCTTCAAGGCCCAGCGCACCGGCCGGTCGGAATTCATGTTGCGCGTAGTAATCGGGGTGTCCAAGGACCAGAACCAGGTCCACTCCGGCCGCTGCAAGCTGCCGTGACCCTTCACGGATCAGGGCCCTTCCAACGCCCTTGCCCTGATGACCCTCGCTGACCGCCAGTGGAGCAAGAAGCGCTACTGCAACGCCTTCGTGACCGGCCGGTCCTCAAAAACATCGAGCGCCGCGACAGCGGTGTGGACGTAACTCGCAGCGACGGCACGAGTCTCTTCGAGCGCCGTGCTGCTGCGCAACAGTGCCAGCGCACGCGCAACCGCGTCATCATCGAGCGG
>JBJHBN010000019.1:0-13077 GCA_050485505.1 Opitutales bacterium
GCCCTTCAGTGACTTCAATGCTGGGTTTCTCCCGAGTGGAACCCGCATCCCTGCGGAAGTCGGGTCTACGCAAAGCGTGGATGACCGAAACTATGTGGACGGTTTTGTTGGTATCAGCCGATCAGGGAGTAGCGTGATCACCACGGAGGAGAATCCAATTACAACCTTTTGGGGTTATCAGCGCTCGAATCAGATTGTAGACGGTTTTCTGGTTTATGAGGCCCAAGGTGAGGAGACCACCTCGCTGGCTTCGGAGAGCCGACGATTGAACAACGCAGCTTTTCCTGAGAAAATTCAGAATAAAACGAGACCGGTTATAGAAATCGGAAGGCATTGGGATACTTCAAGTCCTGAATGGCGTATGGGCTTGGTTGCCGGTTTCAGTTGGTTTTCGGATAGCCAAGGCTCTGGCGTGGCTAGATTAATGGACTATTCTCAGGATATTGAAGTCAGACAGGCCACAGTCACGGATCGCTATGATATCGGGTCGATCGTCGTACCCGTTGCACCCTATAGCGGCCCTGAAGCACCACCGGGCCCCGTCATTGACAATTTGCCAACAAGTCGGACGGTGGAGGACGAGGTCCTGGGCAGTGAAACGCGGTATTTTGTGGGATACGGTGATCTGTATTCGCGTATTCAAAGCCAGCAGTTCAGTTTAGGCTTACGGTTTAACTGGCTGACAAGGGAGGCCAAGCGTCGAACGGAAAGGTCGGGTAACGCCGGGAGGCAAGGCTTTGCTTTGGCTCTGGCGGGAGCCGGTCTGGATGTTGGATTCCTTGTGAATCGAACCGATTTACAGCTGACGGAAGGTCGGCGAATCGTTGAGACTGATGCTGGCGGGGTTGTGGTCGACCCTTCCTTTGAATCTAGCAATGTATATGAAAGGGAGCGTCGGGTCCTGGTGGGCAGCTATGCTGGGATTTCGGGGAGGTTGGCTTTGGACGAACATTTCAGTCGGTTTTTAAACGCGGGAATCCGTTACGAAGACGGCGGCAGTTTTGCTGTCACGGCCGGAGATAGCCGAACAGATCTTCGACTTGGCGGCTGGACTTTCCGGGGCAGTATTGAAATGCGGTTTTAGTAATTGTCGCTGCGGTCAAGGCTGCGGTACTGGATGGCTTCCATGAGGTGGTTGTCAGCCAAGTCGGATTGATCGTTGAGGTCGGCAATGGTTCGCGCGACTTTCAGGATGCGGTCATAGGCCCGGGCAGACAGGTTCAGGCGTTCCATGGCTTGGCGCAGGAGCAGGCTTTGGGAAGTTGTCAGGCGGCAGTAGCGACGGATGGCAGCGGGTGGCATGGCAGCGTTCACGTTCCAGCGATCTTTACCAAAGCGCTGAAGCTGGCGTTCCCGACAGGCAAGTACCCGTTCGCGGATCGCTTCCGAAGATTCCCCTTCGGTGCTTTGATTCAGTTCATCCAGACTGAGAGCAGGGGCTTCGATGTGCAGGTCGAAGCGGTCGAGCAGGGGACCACTTACCCGGGAACGGTAGCGCTGGATCTGGCTCGGCGTCGAGCGGCTGTTGCCACCATCCGTGCCGCAGGGTGTTGGATTCATGGCGGCGACCAGCATGAATCGAGCAGGCAGGGTTATTTTTCCGGCGCTGCGGGAAATGGTTACCTGGGCGTCTTCGAGCGGTTGACGCAGGACTTCGAGTACACTGCGCTTGAATTCCGGCAGTTCATCGAGAAAGAGCACGCCGTGGTGAGCCAGGGAAATCTCTCCTGGGCCGGGAATGGATCCGCCACCAATCAGGCCGACGTCGGAAATTGTATGGTGAGGGCTGCGAAAGGGGCGCACGGCCTTCAGACCCTTTTCGAGGGTCATGCCGCCAGCGGAATAGATGCGCAGGATTTCCAGGTATTCCTGTTCGCTCAATGCGGGCATAATGGTGGGAATGCGTTTGGCGGCCATGGATTTACCGGATCCAGGGGGACCGATGATCAACAGGTTGTGGAAGCCGCCGACGGCAATCTCGATGGCGCGGCGTGACCCGCCAGACCGCCGTGCTGGCCTTTCAGCTCGGCGAAATCTATCGGCACTTCCTGCATGTCCCGACTTTCCGGGAAACGGGCTTCCACCCGCGGCAGACTGTGGCGGCCTTCGACAAAGGCACTGGCTGCATCGAGGGACTCCACCGCATACACCTCCATTTCCCTGACAAGTGCAGCTTCCTCAGCTGTTCGCTCAGGCAGCAGTAAACCTCGCAGCCCCAGTTCCCGGGCGCACAGAGCCATCGCCAAGCCGCCGCGAATAGGTCGGCTTTGGCCTGACAGCCCGAGTTCTCCGGCGACGAGAAATTCGTTCAGTGACTCGCTGTGTATCTGGCCGGTCGCCTTCAGAAGGCCTAAGGCAATAGGAAGGTCGTAAAGCGGCCCTTCCTTGCGCAAGTGGCCGGGGGCCAGGTTGATAGTGGCCTTCATCTGGGGTAGGCGGCGTCCACTGTTGGCCAGTGCGGACCAGACCCGGTCGATGGACTCTTTGACCGCGGTGGTGGGCAGCCCGACCATAACTGGCTTCGGTTCTCCGGTTTCTCCGGAGTTCACCTCGACCTCGACCGGAGAAGCCTCGATTCCATTCAATGCAGCAGAAGTGACGGTTGAAAGCATAGGCATGATTGAGTTGATATTATGCCCTTCGTCAACTAGCGAATATAAGAATAGTTAAATGCATTGTGCCCTCTTTTACCTTGCTGAGTCCTCACCGCTTAAGTTCTTTGGTTGTTTTGTCCCGGGAGAACATGCCTTCGAAACTGACCAACACAGAGGAGCCTGCACCGAAGGGCTCTGTCCGTCTGAAGACGCGGCTTGGCCCGCTACTATTCGTCGAACACTCCTCGATTGCCGAAGGTATTCAGCGCAAGGGTTTCCACGATGTTGGGGTCGAGTATTTCATGCAGAAATACCGGGATCGGCTGTTCCCTTTCATAGATGTTGGCGCCAATGTCGGAATGTTTGCCATAGCCGCCACGCGGTTGAACCCTGAAGGGGCTGTCTATGCGTTCGAACCTGATGCCGCGAATCTGGCTCTATTGCACAAAAATCTCGAGCTGACGGGACAGGCCGGAGTCCAAGTCGAGCCCACTGCCTGTTCCAGTAAGAACGGTAAGATTCGCATGGGTGCGATCAATTGTGGCCTATCACGCAAATCGAAACAGGACGCGAGCAAGGTTGAGTGCCAGACCTTGCATAGTTTCTGCCAACGCGAGGGGATCGTTCCGGCATTTGTGAAGATTGATGTGGAAGGCGCGGAGCTGGATGTGCTTGAGGGACTGTTTGTGGGCCCGGACTTTGCGGATACAGCCATTGAACTGGAATTTTCCTGGCGGGATCACGGCAGGAAGATCGAAGCTCTGCTGGAGCTCCTGCCAGCGGAAAAATACGATTACGAGTTCCTGCTCACGGACAGCGAGCGTGGACCCTTTTATGCATTCGACTGGCCCGCAGCGCTCTGGTCGGAGGTTCATGACCGGCTGTACCCAGTTGGATTCATCGCCTGCGTAGCTCGAGGGCCGGATCAGGTGCAGCGCATTCTGGAATTGCTCCAAGACAGCACAGAGATTCTGCATTCCCGAAAATGGGAACTTTGCATAACCCCGCGGGCTATGACGCGCATGCCCGGAGACGGATCGCTGGTTGATTTTGCGTTTGGCAAGGCAGGGCGCCTGCGCCGTGCTCTGCGCTGGGTCCGGCAGACCACTAGGTCGCGCCTGGAAATGCCCTAAAGTTCATAGCCATTTTCGAGTTGCTCCCTGAGTTAAAATCGAGAGTTATACTTAACATGCTGAAAATGAGACAGATACCCTGTGATTTCCGGTATATTTCTTTGAATCGGCTGCTCTTTTCGGTCCTGGGCATGCTGTTTGCAAGTCACTTCAGCTATGGAGTAGAGGATCCGCCCCTTGTTGTTTTGGTGGGGGATTCAACGATGGCCTCCGGCAGTGGTTGGGGCGATGCATTTGGAGCGCGACTGATCGACGATGTTGATTTCAAAAACCTTGCGATGGGAGGCCGCAGTTCAAAAAGTTTTCGGGACGAGGGGCGCTGGGACGAGGTATTGGAGCTGGAACCCGATTGGGTGCTGCTCCAGTTTGGGCACAATGACGAACCCGGCAAGGGGGCTGCCCTGGAAACAGATGCGAAGACGACTTTCCGTGAGAACCTTAAGCGCTACGTGGGGGAGATTCGCGCACTGGGCGGCGAAGTGGTTTTGGTGACCCCTATGGTCCGGCGTAATTTTGGACCGGATGGACGCATTGACCCGGATCAACTCCAGCCCTACTGGAATGCCTCCCTTGGGAAACGTATACCGGACCACATGGCCGACTACGCAAAGGCGACCCGGGAGGTCGCCAGCGAGTTGAATGTTTCACTGATTGATTTACACATTAAAAGCATCGAACTGGCCAACGAATGGGGCCCGGAGCGGGCAGCGGTCCTGGGTCCCGAAAACCGTAACCCCGAGCGACCCGACAACACCCATCTGAGCCCCCAGGGTGGTGTGGCTATCGCCGATTTGATTGCCCAGGCAATCCGCCTGGAAGTCCGGCAGTTTGCACCCCTGATTTCGTTCTAAACCGGCTTGCTCACAGTGACCACGCCGGGGATTTGGCTGAAGTGGCTATCCAAGGTCAGGATTGCAGCCCCAATACTGAGAGCGCACGCGGCTATGTGGATATACTAAGAGCTGTCTGACCATCAGAGGCCGACTCATGGATGGTTGCCTCCATCCGTGCCCGCGCGCCCGTCAATTTGACGACCTGAGCAAGTTTTAGCCCGTCTGCTGACCTTGAATACCATTGGAACTCCCAGTAGTTTCGGTCCTTGGGAAAAAAACTTTCTGGTCACACCACTGGGTCGGATGATACAACCTTGAGGATCTGGGTTGGAGACTTTGCTTTGACGCGTGATTTGCGGAAGTCCTTTAGGTTTCGGGTGGCGATGAGATCGACTTTGGTTGCGATTGAAACGGCTTCGGTGACTGCATCCTCAAAGTCGACAATCCTACTGTCCAAGGCGTCGCGGAATACCGCAGGAGTTAGGTTCCCCACTTCAAACAGATCAAGCAGCTCGCTGATCAGTGAGCGTGCGTTTTTTTCGCCCAGTACTTTCTTTCCCAGGTAATGCAGCGTCGTAACGGTTGTTGGGCATAGATAACCCGTTAACCTTCCTTCCTCGATGTGTCCCACTAATTCGGCGGACTCTTTCCAGTGGGGTTCTCTGGCTAACCAAACGTCTAGAATCACGTTGGTGTCTACCATCACCTTCACAAGTATTTATCCTCCAAATGCTTTTTGTAGACGTCCTCATCAAGTGTAGTGTCCGGACGCCGAATTGCACCGATCATGGAAGCTGTTTTTGGTGGGAGATCATTGCAGCCCATTTCTTCAGGCAGACGGCTGATGAATTCCCCGAATATTCGTGAAACCGAAGTTCCTCGCTGACGGGCCAAACGCTTTGCTTTCCGAACAACGCCCTCGTCGACCCGCAAAGTCAGTTTTGTTTGCATGACGTATAGTGTGAGAAAAATGCACGTCTAAGCAAGTTTTTTCAGGTATAGATGAGATTCAATGCTGCCCTGTCGATCGGGTGCCTGCGGACCCGGAGCGCTTAATGGAAGCTACCCCGGAACAAATTTAGCATAAAGCCCCGTTCCGCTCGGCCTTTTACAACGAAGGTATTAGCACGCTGTGGATGAATTCCCTGAAAGTTGCCTTGTTCCTGTCGATTGCAATTGCTGCCTTACCGCTTTGGGCCGGTGAGGCTTTTTTTGTATCGCCGGAGGGCGATGATGACTGGAGTGGACGCTATGAAACTGCCTTGGAAGATGGGTCGGATGGTCCTTTTGCGAGCTTTGAACGGGCGCAGGATGCAGTGCGCGGGGTGCTGGCTCGGGCTGGGACTCACCGTGAAGTCCGTGTTTGGGTGCGCGGTGGTGTCTACGAGCGGCGGCAGACACTGCGTCTGGGCGGAGAAGACAGTGGCATTGGTCCAGCGCTTGTTCACTGGCAGGCCTATCCGGGAGAACGGGTTGTTTGGTCTGGAGGGCAAACGATTCTCGGGTTCCAACGACTGAGCGATACGGAGATTGAAGCGAGGGTTCCTGAAACCCATCGGGAGCGGATTCATGTGGTCGACCTGAAGGCGGCCGGAGTTGAAGACTTCGGTGAATTGCGGCGGCTCGGGTTCCATATCCCCTATACGCCATCTGCCTTGCAGCTTTACTACAGGGAAGAGCCGATGACGCTGGCCCGCTACCCGAACGAAGGCTGGGAGCTGATTGCCGCGGTCCCGCAGGATGGCGAGCGGAGAATCCATCCGGGGCACCCTGTCGACAAACGGGATGGGACAGTCCCGACCGGACGCCATTACGGGGCGATCGAATTCGATGGGGACCGACCGGCTTCCTGGGCTTCACACAAGGATATTTGGCTGCACGGATACTGGACTTGGGACTGGGCGGATTCGACTCAGAAGCTTGCGTCCATCGATACCGAAACCCGGCGCATTGAGCTGGCCGAACCGCATCACAGCTACGGCTATACCAGCGGCCAGCGTTTTTACTTCTACAACGTGCCGGAGGAGCTGGATGCACCCGGCGAATGGTATCTGGATCGTGAGCGTGGACTGCTCTTCTTCTGGCCCCCGGATGGCGATGCATTCAGCGGCGAAGTCAGTGTGTCCATTCTGGCGGATCCGATGATCGTGGTTGAGAATGCGGCGCACATTCGGCTGCATGGTTTTGAATTCGCTTATGCACGTGGGCCGGCCATTGAGATTCGTGATTCCGAGGCCATTGAAGTCGTCGGCGGATCGTTCCACAACCTCGGCGGTCGACCGGTGACCATTGAGGGCGGCAGTCAGTGCCTTGTGGCCGACGGTGTTTTTACCAAGCTTGATACCGGCGCTATTGATGTCTCTGGCGGCGACCGTTCCAGCCTCGAACCCGCTGGTCATGGCATTGTGAATAACCATGTGCATAGGTTTGGCCTGACCTTTCGCACCTATCATCCGGCGATCCGCATCAATGGGGTGGGTCAGCGAGTTGCTCACAACCTTATTCACAACGCCCCGCACATGGCGATCTCCTTTCAGGGCAACGACCACAGGGTCGAATACAACGAGATATTTGATATTGCCCGCGAGACCGGGGATGTCGGAGCCATTTACACCGGACGCGATTACACCAGCCGTGGAACCATAGTGCGCTACAATTTTCTGCACGACCTGCATGGCCCCGGTTTGCACGGAGTGCGGGCGGTCTATCTCGACGATTTTGCCAGTGGAATTCAGGTCTACGGCAATGTTTTCCACCGCGCCGGGCGCGCGGCCTTTGTTGGCGGCGGGCGCGACAATGTGATCCGAAACAACGTTTTCATCGACTGCGAACCCTCGGTCCAGATCGATGGCCGCGGCCTCAGCTGGGCCAATCACCACCTCGACGAGGACCATCCCAATTACGTTCCGACCCTACGCAACTTCATGCGCGACGCACGGGTAGATCAGCCCCCATACTCCGTGCGCTACCCCGAGCTGAAAAAGTTATTCACAGACGCCCCCAAAGTTCCGAAAGGCAACATTGTAGCCAACAACATTTCCTACGACGGCATCTTTCTCGATCTGTTCGACGGCGTGGATTTCGACACCGTCGAAGTTCGCGACAATTACATCGGTGACCCCATCGCACTTCGGATAACCGAAGACACCGACCAGGATCCGGATTTCGAAATTCACCTCGGCGCAAACCCTGATACCCGAATTTCAGGAAACACCGTCACCGCAGAACCTTCCCGCCCTTACACAATCGTCGACGGACAAATTAAAGCCAACCCAGAGGCCTTCCCCAAAGGAATCGGTTTTGTCCCGATCCCCATCCATAAAATCGGATTGCAGGGAAAAAAGTAGCCCCAGGCTTCAGCGCTTATCGTTATACACATCGTATCACCCCGAGTTTGAGGAGTAAGGCGACCGGCCCGATCTGCCAGCGGTAACGGTAGTGTTCCACGACCTCTCGGGCCTGCGCAAAGTCAGCCACCGACAGGCTCGTTAACAGGATCCAGCTGACCGGCTTTTGCTCCTTTGGTGGATCGATTTTCTCAATACCTAAGCTTAAACAGAGACAACACAATTGATTCTGAAGATTTCTTAATGTATTCTATGCTGTGTAAGTAAGAAGTTTTCAGATCATTGAATCCAAGTTTCAACTGGAGACTAATATCATGAAAAAAATGATCCAAAGAATGTTTGCCAAAGCAAATACCACGCGCCTTACCGGGCTGGCACTGATTGTCGCTACGGCGGTGCCAGCTTCGGCATACTCGATTGAAAGCTCACTGAGTTTCACGAACCGGTATGTAACTGAAGGAACCGACAATGATCCCGATGCAACTACCTGGTCGTTGTTTGAATTGTCCGTCCCTGTCGATCAGTGGTCGTTCGAGCTTTTTTACGGACAGGCTCTCAGAGGCGGTTCCTACAATGAAGTGGGCTTGGTCACAGCCTATAATTGGAGCATGGGTGATGTGGACCTGTTAACAGGAATTCACCACGTGCGCTATCCATCACTGGAAGATTCATCCAGCTGGGAATGGTTGATAGGCTTTGAGCTTGAGCCGATCCCCGGCCTGGAGTTCTTCGGAGAGTTATTCTATGACTTCGACGATGTCAAAGGTGGCTTTCTTGAGCTGGGCGCCGCTGCGCCGATCGAGTTCGAAGCGATCCCAAACTTCAGCCTTACACCTGTCCTGATTTTTGGAGTCGATCTCGGATACGAGTCCGGAGTCCGCAGTCCGCGTGGCAGCTTTCTGCAACCGTCCGTCCATGCAGAGTATGAGATCAATGATCAATTGAGCGTCTTTGCCGCAGCTTACCACCAGGTGGGACTATCGGTGCTCAATGACCTGGGCGAACCGGATTTGAGCTGGGTAAGTTTTGGTCTGGGCGGTCGCTTCTAGGGCCATAGCCCTGAAGCGAAGAGCTACTGTATTCGGTTATGATCCGTTACGTAGAGGTTCACGAATTCGGAAAGGAGTGCGAAGAGGCGTTGGAAACGGTAGCTGCGTTGGATGGCGGATTCGTTGTCGGGATCGGGGCTTGAGCCGTGTTCGCGGCGCAGGCGTTCGAAACGCTGGGGGTCTGCGGTGGCGAGGGTGGAAAGTATTTCGATGTTTATGGGGTCAGGGTCGTCGAGGGTTTCGGTGATGGCTTCGATGACGGCGTGCAGACTTTCCCAGCAGGCTTGATCGAGGGTGTTCCAATGGGCTGGGGTGTCGTTGGCGAGGGCGTAGAGATCTTCTTCCAGACGGCGGATGCGTTCGAGGCGGTTTTGTAGGCGGAGCAGGCGGTCGGCATCGTTTTCACCCAGAGTTTCCCGGGTCATGTTGCGGAAGCGGGTGTGGCAGGTGTCGATGCGGGAGAAGATATCGTTGTGCAGGGATTCGAGTTCGGCGTGGGTTTGTGGACGCGATACGCCCCTAACTTCGGGAATAAATGCCTGCAGGGTATGCCAGAGTTGACGCTCGTTTTTCAGATATTCGCCGAACCGCTTTTCGGGTGCGGTCGCCCGGTTGCCCAATTGAAGTGGGTTTGGCCAGTCCTTGAAAATGATCCAGAGGCGAAGACTGAAACCTGCGGCGATGGCGACGAAGGTAGTCCAGACTATGGCATTGGGGTTGAGTGCGATGCCGGGACGCAGCAGGAACAGGGCGTAAACAATGCCGATGAGTATCGAGATTTCACCATAACTGTCCTTCTTCAGAATGCGGATGTCGTGGTCAGCCCGTACCATATCCCGCAAAATGACGCCGAACGAAGCAGTGATCACACCAAGGACCGGGCCCCAGAGCCAGAGAGGAGCAATCTGGTTCTCGGCGGCTACGCCGACACCGATCACGGTGAAAGCGGCGACGGCCCATGCGTCGAAGACTTTGAACAGGCGTTCGTAGAGCCGCATGGCCCAGCGCTCGGCTCCTGCCGATTGTTCGAAAAAGCGCGGGCGCAGGGTGTCCCAGAGGTTGAACAGTGCGGTGCCGATGATCACGAGGCCGACGACCAACAGTATGTAAACAGGGGTCTCGATGAAAAAGACCGGTGTTTGTCCGATCAACAGGTCACGGACCAGACCACCGCCGACGGCGGGTGTTGCTGCGAGTATCAGTGCCCCGAAAAAATTGTAGCGGCCTTTGCGTGCGAGCAGAATGCCGGACATTGAAAAGGCTGCGATGCCCATCAGATTAAGGATGAAAAACCAGCGCTCGGTGGTGGCGATTGAAAGAAAGGTGGGCAGCAGAAAATCCCTCTGCATGCGCAGCACTTCGCCGGAATCCAGTAGATTTCGCAGCTGTTGGTCGAGTGCTTCGATTGCTTCCGGCGATAGGGTGTCGCGGTTGAAGATGAAGTGGACCTCTGTCCGGCCCAGATCCAGCGGGTGTTCGTAGGCGCTGCGGCGGTCACCAATTCGGCCCAGCAGAGCATTGATGACCAGAGGGTCGGCGATGATTGCATCGACCTGTTCCTCCAACAAAGCCTCCAGCATTTCCCGCTCATCGCGAAAGCTCCGGACGTGTTTGCTGTTAGCCGGATCTGTAAGGAAATCCTCGAGTTCGGCATTTGCATAGACATAACCTTCGGCGACGCCCGCGCGGGCAGTGCCCTGACGCAGCCAATTCAGAAGATCGTCGAGCTGTTCGAACACCGTCTCGGAGCGCATGGAGCGCCGTATGAAAAGGGTATTGCGCTCTTCCCTGTAGGAGGGCGAATAGTGCACCGCTCCCGGACGCTCCTCGCGGAGGTAGGCACCGATAATCACGTCCTCCTCGGCATTGGCGAATCTGTCCATTTGTTCGGACCAGGAAGCGGCATCGAACTCGACGCGTAAGCCTGTGTCGCGTGCGAGCCTCTGCAGCAACTGCACCTCCAGGCCGGTGAGCACACGCGCATCGCGGCGCTCCTCTTCCATCTGGTAGGGTGCGCGCTCAAACCAGGCGCTGTGCAGGGTGCGGGGCGCGGTCTGGCCACTCAGGGATTGCAGGAACAAACTGGTCAGGAGGACCAGCCAGCAGGCAGCTGTGCTGTTGAGAATGCGGGACAAGGCTTTAAAGCTTTTTGCTCAATTGCACGACATTGAGATCTCCTTCACGCCTGTAATCGCAGGTATCCATCAGGTTTCGGACGAGGAAGACGCCCAGTCCACCGACAGGGCGGTCGTCGATGTCGGCGTCAATATCCGGTTCCTTCGCTGAGAAAGGGTCGAATGCCTTGGCGTTGTCGCTCAAACAGATTTCAACGACATCACCCTTGCGTTCTATTTCGACGGTGATGCGGTTTTGCCCAGCCTGCTCGTAGCCGTAGTTGATGGTGTTGGTAACCAGTTCATCGAGAGCCAGATTGATCTGCTGGACCGTCTGCGGACTCAGCGATTCCGCTTCGCCGAAAGATTCCAGCTCGGTGGCCAGGCGACTGAGTTCGCTGAGATCGTTTATGAGAGTGAAGCGCATGACCGCTGGGGGCGGTGGGCGTATCGAAGTCAGCCTGCGAGGGCTTGCAAGGCTTCGGCGCGGCTGGGGTGGATTTCGAGGATGGAGGTGAAACCGGATATTTCCAGAACCTGGCGCACGCCGTCCTGGGGTTCTGCCAGTGCGATTTGGCCCTGTGACGATTTGGCCCGCTTGGCGGCCATTAGCAGGACCCGCAGCCCTGCGCTACTCATGTATTCGAGTTCGGAGGCATCGATTAGGATCGATGCATTGTCCGATGAAGCTGAATGGTCGACCAGATACTTATCGGCCTGGGCACTGGTGCTGCCGTCGAGCCGACCTTTCAGGTGAACGATGGTGACGCCTTGTTCCGTTGTGTCTTTGATCTCCAGCATGGGCATAATGGTTGACTAGCGTAGGGTAGCATTGCCAGCTTTTTCAGCCCTGAACCGGACGCCCTTCGGGGTCGGCGACGAATTGCTGAATGGCGCTGACGCCGATTAAGGCACGCTGGACCACACAGTCGTCGAGCAGGTGACGCATGTCGACGAATTCTCCCTGATCGATCACCCGGTGGATTTCGTTGTGCAGGTTTTCTGGCTTTTCGGGGAAGGGCTGCGGTTTGAAGAAGACACCGTGGTTGTGCAGCATCTGGTCCGTGGCGCCTTTGTTGCCCGGATTGATATAGAAGCAGGCACCGAGTCGCTCAGCGTCGTAGCTGGAAAGGTCGGAATTTAGGTCAATGCCCACCCCCGTGATCAATCCGGTGACGTTCTCGTAACGCGGTTTTTGGTCGATTTCGAACCATTTGGAAAAGTTGTCGGGGTGGGTAATCATTTCTCCATTCTTTGGAGCGTTGTCGGCAATCGTGGAAAAGAGCACTCCTGAGCCATAGACCGACTTCATTTCCGCCCGCAGTGTGACTTCGAGTCCACCCTTGAAATCCGGCCGCTGCTGTTTGGCCCAGGCGAACAGATCACGGTAGATTTCGGCCAGAGTAGCGCCTTTGTCGTCGGACTCGAAGAGGAACAGGTCGTTGAAATCCCCGTGTAGCGAAACATTGAAACCCGTTCGGATGGTCACTTCGCCGGTGTCGGTTTTTGGAATCAGGTAATCCGGCGTATCGTGTCCATCCGTGGGTAGCCATACCATGGCGCCCCCGATGGTGATCATTTCGCCGAACAGCGGCATGTAGTCATCCGGTTTTGCGCCCAATGCCCCGAGGCCAATGGAGTATTCCGTTTCGGAAAAACGCTTGGAATGGACATTGTCCAGAGTGACCCGGGAATAGAGCACATCTTCAATGTGACCCAACACACGAATCTCCCCCGGATCCTCGCTCCAGAGACTGTGCCGGAGTGTGCCTCCACTGGCGGCTGCCGCAAAAGGCTCACTCCACTGGCAGACCTGGGCTGAGCGAATGCCTTCTGTTTGCAGAACGCTTGGGACATCATCAGCAGTCGGCAGCTGACCGCTGAATCCGGTCATTTTCAGGACCTGTTCACAGTAGCCGTGCAAGCCCGCCAGATACAATTTTTGTCCGACCGTTTTCTGGGCTTTGTAGGTGGCCAGTAAAACGCGGATCCCCGCACTGCTCAGGT
>JBJHBN010000020.1:0-12096 GCA_050485505.1 Opitutales bacterium
GGCCATTACTACTGGGATCTACTGGTTCGCAACGACCACGAAATCGATAGCGTCCGCGCGGTATTCGGCGATGAGCGGCTGGATTACGCCCAGGCGCTACAGGACCACTATGTCAACGGCGCCCCCTGGGATTGGCAGATGCACTTTGTCACGCCCTATGCGGCCTCCCATCCATGGGAAGACTGGGCGGAAACTTGGGCCCACTACCTACACATTATCGATACCCTGGAAACAGCCAACGCTCACGGAGTGAATGTCCAGGAGGCCCGGCACGTGTGTTCTGTGCGCGATCCGATTGGACTGCCCATGGAGGCGATTCTGGAGGACTGGCATATCCTGCGTATAGTCCTGAACAGCCTCAACCGTAGCATGGGCCATGCCGACGCCTACCCGTTCGTCATCTCTGGAGCAGTTGCCCAAAAGCTCAGTTTTATTCACGACTGGATTCGCAGTCGCTGTTAAAGCCGTGTGCTTGAGGAGCTTAAAAACCAGTACTTGAGTTTTGGCAAAAGACCTGCTGTAATATCTTCGAGTTTTTTCTTAAAACGAGAAGGCTCTTCATCGATCCAAATACGAAATCAAACCTTGGAAACTTCCATGGCTAAGAAAGCTACAAAGAAAACCGTCAAAAAGGCCGTCAAAAAGGCTGCCGTAAAAAAAACCGCCGTGGCAAAGAAAGCACCGGCAGCAAAGAAAGCCGTTGCCCCTAAAAAGGCTCCGGCACCGAAAGCACCAGCAAAAAAAGCTGTTAGCCGCAAATCCGCTGTGAAGAAAGCAGTTGCAGCTGCTGCGGCTGAAACCCGTATCATCGTCAATGCAGACATCGGTTTCGGCAACGAGCTGTATATCCGTGGCGACAATGCGGGCTTGAGCTGGGAAACCGGGACAGTGCTCGAGAACTCGGACGCATCCACTTGGGAATGGTCCAGCAAGGCGCTAAAGGGAAGCCTGGAATTCAAGTTACTGCTCAATGACCTGGTCTGGTCGCTGGGCGAAAACTTCAGTGTCGAAGCGGGCCAAACCGTTACTATCGACCCCGAATTCTAAGTATCAGCCGAAAAGGCGCGCAAACGATCTTCCAGATACTTGCGCAAAGTTTCTTTATCAGAGCTGTCGGTTACCTCCGGCAGCTCTTCTATTTCCTCGAGTTCGAAGTCGACTCGCGAAAAGGGCTTGGGAACATAAAAGCGGTCCCAGCTCTTCAACCGCCAAAAGCTGTGATAGCGAACATTAAACATGACGATGGGAGGTCTCACCTTGGCGGCTATCCAGGCAGCGCCGGGCTGTGCGCAGTAAACAGGCCCCCGTGGCCCATCCAAAGTAATGCCGATATCTCCCTTTTCACGCAGGGCATGAATGAGCTCGATGACGGCCTGCACCCCCCTGCGACTGGAACTGCCACGGATGGGCACGATGCCCGAACTACGAAAAAAGGCTGACAGCCATGCTCCATCTTTGCTGGCACTGACCAGGCCGTGCATCTTGTTTTCGCTTCCCCGGATGCGGCGGTAGGCCTCCGCACCTACGAACAGGCGATTGTGCCAGAGTAGAATCAAAACGTTGTCTTGCTGCTTCCGCAGCACCTCAGCCTCCTCTTCCGGAATGCGGATGCGCAAGGTAAGAGTCCAAAGCCGAATAAGCAAGGCCAGCATACCGAGCGCGAGCTTCTTCCATCCCTGTATTTCATTCACTGTGTCCGAAGGCTGAGCCATCATCCCTTTATTGCTCGCTCCCTCGCCGATCACAATGCAAATATGAAGACTATGGAGCTCCGTCCGACCCCCTGCCCATATCTGCCCAGTGCAGCAGGCGCAATGACGCACAAGTGTCTGACTGCCTTCGGCACGGAGCGCGATGCAGCATTCTACCTTACCGCTCTGCGCTACAGCCAGTGCCTGTGGCTCAGAGCCTTGCCGGCCCGCTCAATTCTCAGTCTCTGCCGGGCACTCTATGCACCCATTAGTGCAGAGGATTCGGTCTTAAAAGCTTACCCGCTTCCTTATCTGGCCTATCGCTGGCTAATCGAGAACGCCCGTCACCCAGGCTTTCTGGGAAACCCAAGAGTCAGTTTTCAACACCAGGCAGCGCGCATTCGGGGCGCTGACCAGGACCGCCTGCGGGCACGCGCCCATGCACTTTGGTGGTTAACCCGGCGATCTCGACCAGAGCTCGGGCGAGACCCTGAATGCGAGGAGCCTGAGGGCTCCGTTGATGCGGTATTGGCGTCTCTGGCACGGCATGGAATCAGGCAGGAACAGGACTGGTTCCTCGCCGCGGCGGATTACTCACTGGATTCAACAGATTCGGCTTCCAGAATACTCTCCTCTTCCACCGGTTGCCGCAGTGGACCGTCCGAATAACCCGGCCGCCAATCATTGTTCTCCTCAACAACTTCCAGCGGTTCGTCGTCCGGCCGCTGAGCAACACGTATATTGAAGCGCAAACGCTCACCATCACGCTCCACATGCACCTCCGAGTACTGCCCTACCCGGGTGTAGAACATCGCGTTTCTTAGCTCGTCGAGGGTCGCTACGCTGTAGTCGCCTATCTTCAAAATAACATCTCCCGCCAGCAGGCCTGCGCGATCCGCTGGACTGTCCTCGAACACCTCGGTCAGAACCACACGTTTGCCCTTGGCGATGCTAATTTCCTCCCGAATTTCAAATCCAATCCAGCCATAATTGACTTCCTGATTGAACAGCAGATCATCCCGGATGCGCAACGCCGCGCGCGATGGCAGAATGTAGCTTGACCCGATGTCGGGCAGAGAACCCACCTGGATGCCAACCAAGCGTCCATTCAAATCCAAATAAGCCGAACCTCCATCTCCCGGACCTGCCGGGATTGAGCTGCGAATGTAGAGCGTCGGAAAAGAGCGATCGCCGAATCGGCTTTCATGTCCTGAGATGAGCCCCCATTCTGGAGTGGGAGAAAACTCCAGCGGCATGCTTATTCGGATCACAAAGTTCCCAACCGGGGGAATATCCGCCGAATCCGCCAAATGCAGGAACCGAAAAGACTTAGGAAGCGTATTGACTCGCAACAAAGCCAGATTGGTTGCCCGGTCCGCGCCAATCAAATCTGCCGAATAGGCTATGTCACGGTGTTCAATCCACAGTCGGACCGGGTCGTAAGCAATACTCGCATTGGTCAGAATCAGGCCTTCGCGACTAATAAAAAACCCACTGCCAACCACCATCTGTGGTGTATCGTCGCCATCTTCGCCTTCATATACTGCTTTTACCCGGACGAGGGCATCCTTGTTGTCTTCAAAAAGTTCGACAACGCGCCGCTGCAGGCTGAAAAAATCTCCACGATTCTGAGCGCCAAGATCCTTTGCAAGGAAAGCGAATCCCGCAAACAAAGCCAACACAGGAATAAGAGCCCGCATCGAGGTCAGCCTAGAAGTTCCGGCTGCTGGATGTAAAAACAGCCGGCTGAACAACAGCACCTCTCGAAGCCGGGATTGGATCGGCCACATAGCGTGAACCTTTGTCCCGGTCAGCGGAGAAGTCGGATGAATACATTACACGACGGAAATGGGTAGGCTGTGAATCTTCACTCGATAAGGCGTCCATAATGAATTGCGGCGATGCAGAGGCAACATTGGCCGACCGCACACCGGTCTCAAGGCGAAGCAAAGCGGAATCTTCTCTGCTGGCTAATGCGGCATCCGTCAGTTCCCGCAGCGGATCCTGACTGGCCAACTGACCACTTTCGCTCATAGTTCGCGCTGTCAGTTCGGAATTGGCTGAACCTCCCTGAAGCCATCTCAGCTCGCCTGAGTGCGCCCAGAGGGCAAAAGCCAAAGCCGCCGCACCTCCAACCGGCACGGCCCATATCATAGTGTAGCGGAGCGCTGAACGTAAACGGTCAAGCCAGGACGGCTTTTCCACGAGGGCTTGCAGGCGCTTGACCTGCAAATCGTTTTCAAAGCGTGTCCAGAACTCCGAAGACGGTCTTTCAAACTTCTTCAGCTCGAGAAGCTTTTCGACAGTAACCTGTGTCTGTTCTTGAAGTTTTGGCATATCAGATAAGTCGATCAGGAATCTACAAAATCTTTGAGGTAGGCTTGCAGCTGCTGTTTTGCATAATGCAGCCGCGAGCGGACAGTGCCGACAGAGCAACCCATGATGGCAGATATTTCCTGGTGACTGAGGCCTTCAATTTCAAAGAGTATTACAACGGTTCTATGTTTGGGAGACAGTTTTTGCAGGGCGTCGTTCAATTTTTCCTGCAGCTCACCCAACAAAGCACCCTTCTCGGTCTTGTGCTTGGCAGCGAGCGTTTCCAGCACCTCAGCACTAGCACCCTCTTCCTGAATCGTTTCGAGGCTGAAAAAGCGCCGTAAGCGATTCTTTTTCAGGTGACTCAGGGTCGTGTTGACGGCTATCCTATACAACCAAGTAAAAAAGGCGGAGTTCCCCTTGAATCGTGTGATGGAGGAAAATGCCTTAATGAACACGTCCTGAATGATATCGGCCGCATCCTCCCGGTTGGAGGTCATATTGTAAACGATCGCAAACAATCGCTCGCGGTATTTGACCACCAGCTCGTCATACGCCCGCACATCTCCGTTTTGCACCCGGGCCACCAGCTCTGCGTCGCGGTCCGCCTCGCGCGTTTCAGCAGCTTCATTTACTCCTGCGTCTACCTGAACTGTGCGGGAAAATGCCATTCAAACACCACATTGAAGGAAAATGATAAAAAATCAATGGCAAAGAGTCGATTGGACCATTCGCAACAAATACCCCATCGCTTCGTTTGCTCAGAGCCTTTTCTGACGATCGTCCTTGCTGTTTTCATAATTTATATACATCCACTCGCGTTAGATGCGGAAAACCTTATCCGAATATGAGTAACAACAAAAAAGTAATTCTGGTGGCCGAAGATTCAGCACCCAACAGGAGAATCATTTGCCAATTGCTCAGCGGTTTCGGGTTCGAAGTCATTGAAAGCACTGATGGTGAGGACGCATACAAAAAGGCAATCAATGCCATCGACAACTCCTCCAAGCTGGATGCTATCGTAACAGACATCATGATGCCCGGGATGAGTGGCATTGAAGTTATCGAACAGCTAAAGCGGGAGGACAAGCTTGCAGGCATTCCATTTCTCTTTCTGACAGCAGTTGCCAAGAAAGAGCATGTAGTGAGGGCCATAAAGCTGGGCGCCAAAGGCTACCTTCTCAAACCAATCACCCGAGAAAAGCTTCAAAAGAGCTGCTTAGAGTTGTTTCCTGCCCACAAGTTTCCTCAGTGAGCGGGTTGGAAGACCTCATTCTGGTAAATCATTTACCGTAACCCTCCTTCAACTTCGCGAAGGATCAGTCGCCGGCAGATCCCAGACATCTCGCAAGCTGTAACCATGAGCGCCTATAAATCGCCTGAACAACCCGGAGCCTCGCTATCCAGCCCAGCTCCCCCGCCTGAAAGCACGAGGCCACTTCTGCCGCGGTTCGGCAATGGGGTTTAAATCAACCCATCGGCACGACAGCGTCCCTATATGAGTTCTGCTGAATTCACTTTCCTAAGCTGGGCTGAGCCGAGGAAAAGCGGTGCGTCAAAGCCATAACGTGCGTGCGGCAGTGGTTCTGGATCGGTGAAGGACAAAGCTGGTTCCCCGTCCATTAGGACAGAAAATTGATTCGCCTTTACCTGCACCTCAATGTGGTACCAGTCCGCCACGCGGATACCAGAAAAGCGCTTCACTGCAAGTTCGTCCAGGGTCCACTCTCCGGTCCGCTTCCAGAGTCCGAGCATTCCATCTTTCTGCAATCCGACCATGTAATAGCGGTTCATGTTATGGTAATTGAAAAGCATCATCAACGTATGCTGGGCCTCGTAACCAGCACGGTCGGTACGCAATTCGGCACTGAATGCATAGTCAGATTCAAGAGCTTCGCTTGAAAGTAAAGTTACTGGACCTGAAACCGAAACCTCATCGTCATCAATTCCTGGCTTATTGCCGATATAAATCCAGGACTGATGACCGAAAGTCAGGCCCAACAGCGGTTCATAGGAAAAGTCTTTATTAAACCCATTATCCACCTTGACCTCAAGCCTGGGAGACACTGGTAGCCGATAAGGGAACTCTTTACTCAGGATTGGCTCATTTCCGTATCTGCTGTTTCCCCGGTTATCCACAAACGGTTGGTCGATGTTGTGATGTCCGAGAATCCAATAGTGGAAAACCTGTCCCCGGCTTGCACCCGTGTCCGTAAATCTCCGTTTCGGCAAACCTTTGCTGATTCTTGCTGCTTTTCGAGGATCCCCACCTGAGGAGCGATACACATCATAAGTCGCTCCTGCGCCAGCGTCTTCCCATTCAAGAATTACACCCTCATCGGATACGGAGGCAGAGACGCTAATCTTTGGAAACTCATCGTGTTCCCAGCTTTCCAAAGTACATAGGCGCAGTTGGCTGGTAACGGCTTCGTATTCGGACTCAAATGCACGGTTACGCAACTGTTCCTCATCATCGTGATCCCGCAAATACAGCTGATCGGCCGCGGCGTGAGTGTACACGTATTTATATTCTTTGTTGAGGCCCATACGAACCGGAAGAAAAGCATCCGGCCGAGTAACACTACCCACCTGATAAAATTCAGAAAAAACGATACGATCCGGATCGGATTTTCCGGAAAGGGCCGGAATCAAGGAGGTTCCTTCAAGGCGCGCGGGTAAAGAAATACCCGCCAACTCGCAGAAGGTAGGAATCATATCGATTAAGTTGACAGGCTCGTTACAAACCTCAGCTCCGGGAATGACCCAAGGAGCACGGATGATAAAAGGAACTTTGGCAGCTGGGTCCAACATGTTGTGCTTTTCGATCAGCCCGTGCTCTTATATGCTCTCCCCATGATCACTGGTGTAGACGATGACGGTGTTGTCCAAAATACCCAGTTCGCGACACTTCTCGACGATGCGGCCGACGCAGTCGTCCACACTGGAGGCACATGCGTAGTAAGCCGCCGTACTGCGACGGGCCTCGTCGCCCTTTGTGTCCGAGTGGCACCACCCTTGGCTAAAAGGAAACATGCCTTTTTCCTTCCACTCAGCAATAGTATCTGGAAGCGGCATATCATCCGGATTGAACCGATCGAGAAACCTTTTGTGAATGGTCCAGGGGCGGTGAGGCTTCTCGAGACCAACGTGTATGAGGAAAGGCTTTTTCTTAGCCGCATTCCGCTCAATGAAATTGATACTCCGGTCGGTAACCAAATGGTCCAGCATTTCATCCTCGCGCTCAACAAGGGTTTCCAAATGGTGCTGGTTGACACCGTTCTCCCTGACAAGAAGGTCTTCCGGAGCGTGTGAAAAGCGTTCAGGATCAATCTCACGGTATTTCTTATTGTCGTATGGAGGTATCTCCCGATAGCGCCGGTTGACGTCTCCGTTCTTCAATTCGGAATAATGCCCGCCAGGCATATTGGTGTAGATGCGAAGTTCCCGCTCGTCGAAACCCAGGTCCCAGTCCTCCCGCGTTTCCCCGTGCACATGCATTTTTCCAAAGGCTGCTGTTCTGTAGCCAGCCTTGCGGAAATACTCGCCCATCCCGGGGATGTTCTCCGCCACACCGGGGAAGCGACTCAATCCTGCTTCACGACGCTGCATTTTGTGGTAGATTGCCGTCGTCGTGTGAGGGTACATCCCTGTCATGTATGCCGCACGACTTGGAGCGCATAGGGGGGAAGGGCAATACATCGAATCAAAGCGGACTCCTTCCTCAGCAAGAGAGTCAATTGCAGGGGTCGGCGATCGGCCATCGACCTGGCGCACGCTGGATCCGTAACACCCACAAGCTGCAGCCTGATGTTCATCGGAAACAATAAGGATAATGTTCGGTTGCCCCCCCTGCCTCACGGATGTCGCAGGCGTCGCAGCAGTTGCAAATTGCCCCACTGCAACAGAAGCCGCAGAAAGTCCGATCGACCGCAAAAAATTACGACGATTCGTCATAGCAGATATCCGAGTTTCCAGAGGAGACCATCAGGTCGGGGTCTCTTTCTAGAAGCGCAATCCAACTTCCACCATATGCTGGATAGATTCCCTGTAGAATGCACTTCTATGCCGGTTCATCAGGTCTTTGTTGTTGAGGAGATTGTTGACCCTGTAGACAACTCTGAGCTGTGAGGAGGATTGGCCTGTTCCCAAGCGAGTGGTATAACGGATGAATCCGTCTGTTTGGAATTCCCGATCGAAGTCGATATCAACCCAGCGATCAAGGTCGTCGATATAATAGGATCCCATTGTTGACTTTGAGCGGAAGCTTTGACTCATCCCAACACTGAAACCGTCCAAGGGTCCGTCCCGGAATTGATAGCGCAGGTGAATAATTGCATTGTGTGGCGCCAATCCAAAGATCCGCCCGAAACGCGGGTTGACGTTCTCGTTGATCCTGGTCGCCTCCAGGTCATTGTAGGTGTAAGAGAAGACCATGGAGAAGTTGCGGGTCGGATTGTAGTAAAACTCGACATCCACTCCCTGCGCACGCGACATGTCACCGGCAATTTGTTTGCCCGGCAAGGCGTTGTTTTGGAGCTTCCATCCGACACCGGCCCACTCGCGGGTATCATAGAAGAAATAGTTTGGGAACTGTTCTCCATACTCTTCGTAAGTAATGATGTCGCCCAGGCGAAAGTCGTAATTAACGATGCTGTCGTTCTCCTTCTCGATGTAGAACCCGATGATCTGCCCGTTAAGTTTTCCGTCCAAAAGTTCGAAGCGTAAACCGACTTCGATTCCCTCTCCATAAACCGGCGGAATTACGTCACCGAAAGGATCAAGGTCAACGCCTGTCGGGGACTGAATAGACTTGGCATAATTGGCAAAGATACCCACTTGTTCAGTCATCCAAAAGAGCGCACCAATTGAGGGACTCCACTGGTCGTATGGTACATCATTGTCGGAAAACTGAGTATTGAAGTTCTCCGGGGTAGTGCCAGGAGGCAGGTCAAATGCCGGATTCGTAAAATAACCTGGAGCTACACTCAAAAGGTGATCAACATAGGAATGAGTGATCTTAACATCGTCGTAACGAATGCCCGCCAAGCTGCGCAGCCGTCCACCAAAAAACTCACTCTGCACAGCAAGCCAATAGCCTTGCGTGGTTACATCGGAAGTGGCGCTCTGCCTGAGTTGGAATAGATCGTCGCGACCGTTAAAACCGATATTCGGGGCGTCCGGACCGAATCCGTTGGCGAGAGGCAGCCGATATCGACGAAGATCATTCTGGAAATAATTACCATTGAACAGAGTAGTTCCTTCATTGATCTGGTCGTATGTGTTGGGACTCTTCTTCAATTGATCCCAGTCATATCCGATAAGGATATTGTGGCGGCTATCGCCGATGATCGGCAAATCATCGAGCTCCAGTTCCCACAGAAAGGTTCCTTTAAAAGCGTTTGCAACCGTTCTGCCCTCGATTCTCTGCCAGTGTGTCTCGATAAACTCTTCACCAACAGCTCCCTGAACCCGTGAATTCGAAAAACCCATAGGTGTCAACGCGTAGCGATCGTTGTCCTCGCGATTGACAGAAAGTTTCACCTGCATGTCATCCGTGAACTTCTGTACCAAGTCAAAGGTGTAGATGTCACCATTGCGCTCAGCGATCTTGTCCGGTCCGCCTGAGCTGTATAAGGCGTTCCTGTCAGCCCACGGGGCGTAAAGTACTTCGATATCCGCTCGCGTGGGATTGGGGTTATCTCTCAGAATAAGGCTGTCAATGAGTTCCTGCGGCAGGTATTGGACGGCATCAGCATTGAAAATGAATTCATTACGGTAGGCGGTTAGAGAAGCGCGCTGTTCCGTGTCTGTTTCGTCTCCGAGGCTGTTGGGTAGATAACGGGCCTGTGCGGTGGCATCAAAAAACATTCTGGGCGGCAAATTCTGTTCGATCTTCATCCGTTCAAACCGACCCCGCAGATGTGTGTTTGGTCCCAAACGGTAGCCCATCTCAAGCGTTGCACCGCGATTGTGGAGGGTTTTGTAGAGCTGGTCAAAGTCTCGCTCGAAGTTGAACGCCATGACGCGCACAGCGAAATCGTCAGTCACGTTGACGTTAGCATCCAGCTCTAATCGCCTGTAGTTCTTGTTCCCAAACGTTGTGCTTAAATCGAAAAAGGATCTGCCGTGAACCGCTTTTTTGGGGATGGCATTCACCTTCCCTCCGGGGTCTGCTTGACCATAAATAAGGCTATTGGCGCCCTTCACAATATCCATGCGCTGAATGTTGTAGCCGTCGCGGTCCAATTCCCGCCAGAAGAGATCGTATCTTTGAGTAAGGCTGCGGAATCCCCGGATACGTATCTGATTGAATGAGAATCCATCCGGATCGAGAGTGACGGTGGACGTTGCTCTTGCCAGGTCCTCGTCGTTCACAATGTTCAAGTCTTCCATCATCTCCTCGTTGATCACAGTCAACGAAATGGGACTGTTCCTGACGGTGGTGTTGGTCCGGGTCACTGAGGTGGTGAAGGCTGAGTAGTAGCCTTGGTCCTGATCCACGGAGACCGAGAATTCGTCCAAATCGAATACTTCTGTTTGAATTTCTGCACGTTGTGCGTTGACTGAGGTCGAAATCAGAGAGACTCCGAGGGCGGCATATAGTAGGCCAAATTTCATATTACTGGTTTTTAAAAAATTGTTAAATCTTCCTGATTCACACGCAACGACTGGTGAACAAGGGCCATGTGCCCGCCCGAGAACAGGTGGAGAAATTTCCGTTGCCGGCCGCACAGGTAATTCTAAGTGTATTGAAGCCTCAACGTAACACAAAGGTCCATGCACCAGACTCGCTGACAGATCCTTCTGGCAGATAGATGAATTGGCGCAGTTGGGCACTCCATGCAAAACCGATTGAATCCGTTACCCAAAGCAAGCCAAGGAAGTCACCGGTATCCACGAATCCATCCGTGGTAAATGGGTAACCTTCCAATAGGCCTGGGACATAGATCCACGCACCAGACTCGCTGACAAATTCTTCTGGCAGATAGATGAACCTGCGGAGTTGGTCACTCCATACAAAGCCGTTTTCCATGATCCAGAGCAAGCCGAGGAAGTCACCAGTATCCACAAATCCATCGTCCCGAAATGGGAAACCTGCCCATAACTCCTCTTCAACAGCGGGAGCAATGGTGATGTTGTCGATCTGAAAATCGGTATTGTAACCACCGAAAGCAATCACCAAAGTGCTTTCGCCGTCGTATTCAAAATCAATAGCCAAAGTGGCTTCCGCCTGAATATCAAACGGAGCGCCAGGGGTGTCGCGAAATTCACCGGTCTCGGTACCGTCGGCGAGTATCCATTCAGTTGGCGTGGTAATCAAATGCGTCGCGGTGGCACCATTGGAAGCCGTGAGTGCCGGCCAAATGATTTCCCCGGTGGGGCGTCGCACACCAAAACCGTCAGCCGCGAGAGAGAGGTTCAATCTGGCATCCGTATCGCCGGATAAGTCATAACCGGAACCAGCCCCAACATAGACCCTGCCGGCTCCAGCGTTAGAGGTCGGGATCACATCAAAACTGAGAGTGTAAGTGCCCGCACCGGTAGCCCCGAAGTGAGCCGGGTCGAGAAATACTCCTGCAATACGGCTGTTGTTGCGCCCCAATTCCTGTGGTTGCAGGACATTGCCATTGTCTCCGCCAATGTCGACAATCCTACCAAAGGCCGTGAGCCCCCACACGCCCTTATCGACGATCCTGGTGTTGGTGGGTCTGAGATCAGGATCCCCTCCCAATTGAATGTTGAATTCAGTAAAACTATCGGGAGCAGGATCAAATGATTCCGAGTAGACAGCAGTCTCAGCACTGGCACTCACAGCCGCAAAGGCGGAAACCAGAAATGAGATGGGAAGGTAATGTCTTGGAGAGATTAATGCTTTCATGAATAAATATTAGCAAGGAGTTATTTGATTTGTTCTTGAGGTAGGAAAGGAAACTTTAGGCTGCACGCTGAGCACGCTTGCGACGATACATGACCAATCCAAACATCAAGAGACCGGTAATGACCGCGTAGGTGGAGGGTTCAGGAATGGCTGTCACGTTGCTAAAGGTAACGTCGTTGATAAACAGTCCACTTTTGTTCTCGCCGGTTT
>JBJHBN010000020.1:12106-12849 GCA_050485505.1 Opitutales bacterium
ACCAAGTCTTGGCCGTCGGCTAAAGAAAGTCCGGAAATCGTCACCGGATCGAACACGTTAAAATTACCTGCTTGTTTACCGTTGGTCCATGAGTTTGTGCCTTCGACACCAGCTACCGTCCAACTCAAAGCCTCAACTCCAGTCCATGTGTCTGCCTGAGCGCGATCAATGTCCCCGTTGATATCCGTCGCAAAGCTGTTAACCACTGCATACTGCAACAACAAGGTGGTATCGTTGGCCGCTTGGTACCACTTTTCTCCGGTATAGCCCAAATCGAAACCCGTGATGGTCAACCCGGTGTTATTAGTGAAAACCACGCCCACTGAGCCTTTCTTTAATCCGTCTGGCTGACCATTGATGCGAAAGCCGACTGCACGGTCAGAGTTGTTAGCCGTACTGGCGTTGTAAAAGCCAAATGGGCCTACATTCGATCCTTGGGCGGAACGATCAACAAGATTGGGATTGGGGGTTTGATCAGAGTTGCTCACATTGGACCGGCGGTACCAGCCTGGAAGGGTTTCGTTGTCGACCCATGTGAACGTTCCGGTGTTCGCCTGAGGCAAGGAATTGAAATTCTGCGAATAAGTGAAATCAGTGTTGGAGATTATCACCGAAGCATGCAGCAGTGCAGGCATGGTAAAGGCTATGACCAGCAACAGGGATAGGGTACGGAATTGATCATGTTTCATGATAAAGAGGTTGGTTTGAAGTTGATTGAGTAGATATAGAAGTGAGCACTTGGA